>VXNE01000196.1 GCA_009840715.1 Gammaproteobacteria bacterium | reverse complement strand
TCGGTGTCCGGCAACTGGCGCATCGTGTTCCGCTTCAAGGACGGCGAGGCGGTCGAGGTGCAACTGATCGACTACCACTGACCCGGAGAACTGCCATGACCGACATGTACGAACCCGCGCATCCAGGCGAGATCGTCCGCGAGGCGATCGACGCCGAAGGGTGGTCCGTCACCGAAGCGGCGGCCCGCCTCGGCGTCGCCCGCGTCACCCTGCAGCGCGTCGTCAACGCGCGCGCCGGCGTCTCCCCGCGCCTCGCCATCGCCCTCGAGAAGCTGGGCTGGAGCGACGCCGGGCACTGGGTGCGCATGCAGGGGGCGTACGACCTCGCCCGCGCCCGCCGCGACCTCAACGATGTCGCCTGACCCCGACCCACGCCCCGGCGCCCGCCTCTGGCAACGCCGGGGCAGACGAGCGGACTCGGCGTTCCGCCAAGAAGCCAATCCGTCCAGTTACTCGGTCCGATCGGTCGGAACCCGACTACCGGCGCTTGAAACAACCCTATGACAGTACGTTTTCTGGAAGAACACTCACGCCCTGACCCGGAGCTCATCGTTGGCGGGTACGACAACCTACGGTACTCGCCTGGCTTGTACAGGATTGACGTCCCAAAGGACTCAATCGAAGAGATTCTCTCGGATGACTCACCCTTCGGCGTCGCATTCGGCGTTCAAAAAGGGGGACCGGATTCAACGCATCGTGCGAGATGACGCACAACCCGCCGGTCGATTGTCCGTTTGATACACCGAGACGACGTGTGGCCTCATCGGTGGACGCCGGGGGTCAACCCCGCAGCTGATCGAAAGCAACGAACCAATGGAGGCGCCCGTCGTGAGCGAGCCACTGATGCCAACCACACTGCCGAGTCCTGTCGACCGAGGCGAGTTCCGATTCGTCGCGGTGGACGCAGAGGGCACCGTCTGGCGGTGGATCGACGACGAGATGGTCTGGGTGTGCGCAGCAGCCGAAGACGGGGTCGGGGACCTGGAGGCAGGCGGAGGCGATGTCGTCCACTGACCGCGGTAGCCCCTGCCTGGCACTTCCCTGGCGCGACGCCGGAGCAATGCCCAGCTTCCGCTGCACCAGCTCGCCCGGCGATCAGCGATCCGCTTAGCACGCGGCCGATCAGGCCCGCCGCGCGCGCCACGTACATGCGCCGCCCCATGTCTAATGCAGGATGGGCCGCGCCGTCCTCAAGGGCTGGGACATCCTCGTCCTACCGTAGCCGGGGGAAGCGGCGACAGCCCCCCGGCAGGCATTCTCGGTTCCCCGTCTCCTACACCCTAGCGCGTCGCCGCGCGCGCCGCAGCAATGCGCTCCGCCAACCGTATACCCCAGGTTGGCACTGGAGCGGTCGACAGGGTCACCCGGTCGGCATCGAAGACAACGAGCGTCTGAACCACGCCGCGAGAGTTGTCGATGAGCGCCATCCTCTCGAAAGAGTGCGCGGTTGCGACGAGGTTCTCCTGGCTGGCGGCCCAGCGGCGCTCCACTTCCGCGTCAGCAACACGGTGCCCGGTGCCGGCGTCCACTCGCGCGGCGACGCGTTCCTTGTTGATTGCCGGCGCCGGCGTGCCCAGAAACACGACCTCCGCCCGATAGCCCGCTGCATGGGCGGCGGCCACCATGGCCGGCCGAGACCGCCCTGCGTAGGTGCTCTCGAAGCCGAAAGATTCTCCACCCTCGACACTCCTCGTAACCCCGGCGTCGACCATGGCACGTGCGGTCGCCTGCGCCATCGGATCGTTGTAGTCCCCCAGGGTCTGCGCAATGGCATCGGCATCGTAGAACGGAACCGGCAACTCATCGCGATGCGCACGCACCCAGGTGCTCTTGCCCGCGCCGTTGGCACCAAGCACCGCAACCAGCAGTGGTCTGGCTAACTCCTCGCTCAGAGTTCTGGCGCGCCAAGTCCCGGGCGCGCCCTGCCGCCGTTCGCGTCGGGGTCGACGCAAGGGGTGCGCAACTCACGTCCATCGGGCCACCGGCGAGTCACGACCCCCTCAGCGACTTCGTGCGTGTCCACCACGCCATTCGGCCACTCCGTGACCAGCACGGCGCAACTTTCGTCGCGGCTGTACACGAAGGGCTTGCCCTGGTCGAAACACATCTGGCGCCCGGCTGCCCAGGGGTCTGCATGGTCACCGCCGCGTGGTCCGGGCATGTTCGCCCGGGCCTTGGCGGCAGCCGAAGCAGCCGCACTCAAGGCGCGCTGCAGCACGCTCGGCATCGTGTTTCGCCAGTCAGCACCACCGTGACCACATCATACACCCCTGGCGCCTATGCGATGGCCGGCCACGGCCGGTGGGCTGACGGCCCGGCACGTGCTCGTCCGTCCGTAGCAGCCCTCCGCGGAGTTCAGTAGCCTGATCCGCCAGCACGCCCGTCGCCACAGCCGAGATCCCCGAACGCCGGCGCGGCCAGATGATCCACCCGTCAACCCCGCGACCGCGGCCCCTGCCGCTCCTCGGGCTGCGGCGCTCCATCTGCCGCACGACTGGCGCCTGCATCGAGCGGATCAGGTGGTCGAGCACGGCCTCCACCTCCGCCCCCGTCATGCCCGGATACCACTCGAGGATCTCCCCGACCGTGGCACCGGCTTTCAGGTTCTCGAACACCGTTGCCACCGGCATCCGCGTACCCCGGAATACCAGCGCGCCGCTCATCCGCTCGGGGTCGCGCTCGACCGCCGGACAAGTCCGCCAGTCCGTCATCGCTCCCCATCCTGTTCCCGCTCGCGTGCCTTGCGCACCTGAACGCCCAAACGCCGGCCGTCCGCGCGGGGCCCGCGGGCGCTCTCGAGCCACGCGCCGTCGGCGCGCCGCGCCGCGTCGAGCGTCACCGCCAGCCGCTGCAGCGCCCGATCAACCCGGGCCAGTACCCGGCGGCCACGCCAAGCGCGGCCGCGGAACAGGATCACGGCGGCCGGCTCCTGCGCGGCATCCTCGAGCAGCACCGTGAGTCTCCGCACGGCGAGCGACAACTCCTCCTGCAGCTCGGGCGGCTCGCCGAGCGCCCCTTCCCCGTCATACGGGACGTCCTCGGCCGCCGCCATGAGGGCGTCCGCTCGCTCCTCCCCGACCACCCCCGCGATCACGTCCCGCAACATCGCGAGGCGCTCCTCTTCGGCCCTGCGGGCCGGGGAAGCGGAGAACGCCCGATCGCGACGCCGCTGCCACGCCAGCGTCAGGGGCGACCTGTCGTCATGCCGCCCAGCCGTCATCACTTTCCCTCCTGGCGCGCACGCTCGGCCGCGCGGTCCGGCTCGTCCAACGGGCGCAGGTCGCTCGGGTCCACGAGCACCGCCAGCAATTCGCCGGCGGCTGCCGGCAGGAAGCGGCAGGCTACGGTTGTCACCAACACATCCACGTCCGGGGAGCGTTCCCGGGACGACCATCACTCAGGACCCTCGGCAACACGCCCTCCGCAGCGGGCGGATTCCGACCTTGCCCGGCCCCTTCCCCCTCGTACCTCCACGATCCGGGTTGGCCGGAACAGATCCGAGTCCTGGGTCCGGGGCACGTAGCCCGACGGGTTCCCGACGCACCGCGTGACGCCGACCCGGTAGTCATAAGACTCGTGCGTATGTCCGCTCACCCAGAGCTTCGCACCGACCTGGTGGACCAGGTCCTCGTGGTCGTTGAAGTAGTACGGATTCAGCTCGCTGCCCTCGAACATCGCGGGCATGGCTTCACGGGTCGGCGGCCAGTGCGTGACGACGACATCGACGTTGCCAGCCTGAGCCTCGAGCAGCGCCGTCTGTTCCTCGTGGCACCGAATGTGGGAGGACAGGTTCCACGCGCCCGTTCCGTCGAAAGGGGCGTGGAAGTCGTTGACGCCCCGATACACCTCGGCCGGCGTCCACCCGTCCTCCAGACCCCACAGGTTGGAGTACCAGGGGGCGCCCCAGAACCGCAGACCTTCGACAGTCGCGCTCTCCCCGACCAGGTAGTGCAGGCCCGGGTGCTCGGCCGCCAGCGCCCTCCACCCGTCGTCGACGGCTTCGCGCCTCGGCGGGCCGTAGTACTCGTGGTTCCCGGGCACATAGATCACCGGCGACAGCACCAGCTCCCCGAGCACGAAATCGCGCGCGAGCAGGCACTGGCCGATGTCACCGGCGAGGATCAGGACATCCCGCGCGGGGTCGGCCCGGAAGGCGTCCGGCCCGGGTCGGTGGTCGGGGCGCCTCTCCAGATGGAGGTCCGACGCGATCTGGATTCTCACGAGGCGTATCTCAAGGGTCGCGTTGCGGCGCCTCTACGGATCGCGGGCCAACGTCCGGGGGCGTCGTCCCGCCGTTGGTCTTGAGTCCCATGACGGCTGCAGGCAAGTGCGCGCAGGCTGCCGGGTCCGTCGGAAGCTACGCTCGTTTCCGCTCCGACAGCGCTTCGGCCCTGCGCCTCCCGGCGCGGGAACCCAACCGCCCCGAAGCCACTCTGCACCGAGCGTCGGTCATTCCCCCAGCACCTCCGCGATCAGACCCTGCGCATCGCGATAACCGGCGTGCATGCGGCCGGAGTCCGTCAGGAATGTCGGCGTGCCGGTCACCCCGATCGCGTGCGCGATCTCTATGGGCGTCCGCGACAGAAGCTCGGCGAGGTCTTCGTCACAGTCCGCGCCGCGCTGCGGTACCTGCAGCTCGCGGAACAGGACGTCCGCCTTCTCGTGGCGCTTGTCCGGCGGCACGCACCAGAAGTCCATGAGCCAGGGCATGTCGGAGCGGCGCGGCTTTGGCGGGGCCGAGCGCGAGTACACGGAGTACTGCACTTCGATCCCGGCGGCCGTGATCTTGTCCAGGTCGCCGTGCAGGCGTCGGGAGTAGGGACAGGTGGGATCGGTGAAGACGACCACCCGTGCCCGGGGGGTTCCGCCGGCTACCCGGTGCACCACGGTGAACGGGCTGTCGAGCAGCAACTCGGCCATCGACAGGTTCCGGTCCAGAACGGCCTGTTCGTACGCTTCCCGACGCTCTTCCTGGGTCTGCGCTACGGCGAGCGCGCTTAGGGCCAGTGCGACGGTTCCGGCGAGCATTCGCTTGTGTGTGGTCACGTGATCGACCTCCAAAGTTCTGACTGTGGGGACGGTGGACCCGCGAACGGACGCCCATTGACTCGCCGCGCATCGCATGTCCCGCGGCATCCCCCGTGACGTACAGCGCCCATCCGGCTCGACCCCCTGCTCGACGCCCGACTTCCCCTCGACGACGAGCCCGTCCCGGTTCAATGGAATCGGCAACCCGCACGCACGCGCGCGCGTTGCCGGGCCGTTCGGCAATACTCGCGACGCGCGGGAAGTCCGCCCCGGCGGGCCTTGGGGTAGCTACTCCCATCCCGGTGGGGGGCTCTGCATCGAAGCAGGCAACTGGCGTCAACCGCCGGCCTACTCGGTGTGTTGCCGAGCCCCCGAACGTAGTGGGCAGGCGCACCGATGTCAATTGCGGCCGCTTGGTTGCGTCTAAGCCTGCACTTCCCCGCGCAGCCGCGGATTCCTCGCCCCACCCGGCGCTCAAGGACGGGTTGTGTCCCCGGGCGTGGTGTAGGAACCGGCCCGTCGATCCCTGTAGGTTGGACCGTTCCGTCACGCCGAGGCGATGGCCGGCGGGGTGACGGTCCGATCAGGCCCGGAAACGGCCCCAACACGGAATTCCTGACAGTCCTACTGATCGAGCGCAGCGTGTTTCGCCTCCCCCGATCGGTGTCCGGGCGCCCGCTTCGGGGACCGTCGCCACACAGCGCCTCCCGGCGCTACGGGTCACTCGCGCCTCTGGCGCTTCGCCTTACGCGCCAGCGCCTCCTCCTTCCGCCTCCACGCATCCTCCTCCGCCAGCTCGGCGAGGAAGTTGGTCTTCTCCATAGCGGCCCGGGTCACGGGAACTGGCCCCTGCCACGGATCGCGAGGCTTGGCTGCACCATTCGCCTGCCGGCGCGAACTGCTGTCGTCAGTATCCTTCATCGCTCCCGGTCCTCTGCTCCGGCACCGTCACCCAACAATGCACCGCCCGTGTCCCCCTGCCGTCCGGCGAAGCTGGCCGGACCGCGGTCGGCCGCCGTGGGCGGCTCGCCGAGCACGCGCGACCAGTTGCGCCAGCCTGGGGAACGTACTGTTGCGTCGACCGACCTCCAGCAGAACGTCGCTTGGCCTGTGTCTTGCGCTCGCCGTCATCAGTGTCCCTTATCCCGCGGAAGCCGGCCGGCGAAACTCCACGCGTGCCGACGGTCGCGATCATCACCCATCGTCGATCGCCGCGATCGCCCGGGCCAGCCAGACGTCGCGCTCGGTGACATCCTCGAACTCGATCGCCATGGGCCTCCGGATCGGCTCCTGCACGACGATCTGGCCGCGCTGTAGCGGCGGTGGGGGCTGCCACTCCGGGTGGCCCAACCGGTCCAATGGACCGTCGCGCTCTAGGTCGACGGCCCGCACGATGCCGTAACGGACCTGCGTGAGAC
The DNA here is from genome assembly GCA_009840715.1 of Gammaproteobacteria bacterium. Lineage (GTDB taxonomy): Bacteria > Pseudomonadota > Gammaproteobacteria > Pseudomonadales > Azotimanducaceae > VXNE01. Next base: position 3,146 of record VXNE01000196.1, on the reverse strand, counting down.
CGCGCAAGCAACCGGTTGGGTCGTGTAACCGGTACCCTTCGCAACACCAGTCGGTCTTCGCCGCGCTCCAGCCATCGCCCAGTTTGACGACCGTCACCGCCGCCCTGGAGTGCCGCCACCGCCGGCTGCGGTACTTGCGCTCAGCCGGGATCTGCGCGTGGTGGCCATTGTCCTGCTCGTAGTGCGCTGCCTGGCTAGTCCCGCAGTAGACCCAGGTTCTCGCCGGCGGCACGCCGCTCGGCAACCCAGGCCGTCAGCGCCGCGCCGATCTTCGCGAAGTGTCGCTCCCGCTGGGCGTCATTCCGGAAACCAAACTCGCCGACGTCCTCGTTGCTGGAGTACACCTCGACGCCCCAGGTGAAGGGAGCCCAGCACACGATCCAGTCGTACTTCTGTACGACCTCCCCCAGCAGCTCGCATGGCGTGGGGCGCCCGGCACGCGTAGCGCCTGTGGCGCAGCCGGTCGTAGGCGGCGTCGTGCTGCGCTTGGTACGCGTAGAGCAGCTCGCCCGGCAGGCCAGGGGTCGGCGTACTCATCCCTCGACCCGTTCGACGCGCTCGAGCGTCGTCGACCCCGGCGGTACCGCGCCCGCAACCAACACCCCCTGCAGCACTCCGGGATCCACCCGGCGCAACCGAAGACGCGGCTCACGCCGGCCGTGTCCGGGCAAGGAAGAACGCTTTGGACCTGCTTTCCATCGGGCGTCGCGGGTAGCCAGCCCAAGCCGCCGAAGGGACACTCACGGAGGTTCGTGAAGACGAACGCCCTGCCGTGTTGCCGTTCCGCAGAAACCTAGTGGCGAGGGTACACACTGTCAAGCGCTCTTTCTGAACGGTTCGGCGACGGGGTCGGGCATCCGCGCGACGATTCACGGGTGCCGAAACTCGCTCCGGGGCCGGGCGGGCGAGACGGGCGTAGAGCGCGAGGGTTGCTGAAATGGCTTTGGGCGACGCATCAGGCGACGAAGCCAAACACGTGCATGCGCGCTCCGACCTACTGGAACGCCGCGGACCGGCCATGCAGTATTGGGCCGACCAACTGACATGCGCGCGAGCATGATCGAGACGATTGTCGCCACCCTCATCGCCTGGTTTCTCGGCTGGCGTATGTGGGCCTCGGTCGGCGTGGCCGCGGCGCTAGCCGTTCTAGGCGCGCCGCTTGATGTCGCGCTCGTCGCGATCCTCGTCACGCGCGCGGCCATCTGGTACTACGACGAGTAGGCCGCTCCGTTGGACACCGTGAAGCCAAGCTCAGGAGGTGTCACGGATAGCGAAGACTCGCTACCCGAGAAACATCCCAGCGCTACGCCGTCAGCGGCGGGCGTGCAGAGCTATATCCCTTCCGGCACAGGCTGTGTCCCCTGTCCTTGCTCGGCGCGCTCCGCGCAGTCGCTCTGCGAACCAAGCTTCCGGATTGACCACCGACGTGGCACGCCTTCGCCATGTGGCTACCTTGAGCGGCGACGTAGCCCATCCGGACGCCAGGCACACTCGGGCGGTCAGTCCCGGTCAGCGTAGTGGAGCGGCAACGCCGTCGTGTACTTGATGCGCTCCATGGCGAAGCTCGTGCTGACGTCGGTGAGATCCACGGACCGGATCAGTCGCTTGTAGAAGCCGTCGAATGCTGGGATGTCCGGCACGACCACGTGGATCAGGTAGTCCACCTCGCCGCTCATGCGGTACAGCTCGATCACTTCGGGAAACGCCGCCACCGCCGCGGCGAACGCCTCGAACCAGCGCTCGTTGTGCTGGTCCGTACGGATCGAGACGAAAGCGTCGACCCTGAGGTTGAGGTGGCCGCGATTGAGCAGTGCGACACGTCCGAGGATCGTGTCCTGCTGGTCGAGCTTCTGGAGGCGGCGCCAACAGGGCGTCCTGCTCAGGCCGACGCGGTCGCTGATCTCGGCAGTGGACAGCCTTGTGTCCTGCTCGACCAGCTCGAGAATCCTCAGGTCGGTGCGGTCAAGGATAGTCTTTCTACTCCATAGCATTTTGGGAGAAAAATCTACCAAATAGTGTCCGATTGGAAGTGCAGTTTGCGACCCTTTTCCGCACGCGATCGGCTACGTTCAGCCTGTCCCGTTCGGCCACGTGGGATCGTCCGATGAGCTGGCTGACCGAGCATCTCGACGAAGTCGGTGAGTCCTACGTCGAATATCTGGCCAAGGCCTCGGGCTTCGCGGTCGCAATGCTGGTCGGCGGGGTTGCCTGCCTGATTCACGCCTTGCTCCCGTTCCTGTTCACCCGCTCGGCCAGTAACCGCGTCCGCCGTCTCCACGAAGCGATGCTCACGCGCGACGCCGCCAAGCCCTCTTCCCCCCGACCGTCGCGCCCATCGGACGATATCGGCCAGGAAGCTGTCACGGGCCAATAGCGCGGTCATCCCCAGGTCATGTCAAAGCCCACGGCGGGCAGTGCGCCTACCAGGCTTTCCTGTGGTGCGCCGCGCGGCAGGCCGGCCTCGAAACGCGCAACGAGACCGCCACGAACGGCGGCCGTCTCGGCTCAGGGCTCGGCGGCGGAGCGCGCTTTACGGCGGCGCCGCCGCGAACGTCAGGCGCTCCGGGATTCCCTGATGCAGGTGCGCCGAACCAGCACGTCGTCGACGAACCAGTGCCACGTACGGGCGCGGCGGTCGTTGCCCTCGTTGATCTGGATCATCTCGTACAGGTAGCTGCCCGGCAGGTCCTTGCGCGACCAGTTCAGCATGATCGTGCGCTGGTCCACCTCCCAGGCCGAGCCGACGATACGCTCGTTGTCCCACCAGATGCGGCCTTCGCGATAGGTGGCCGGGAACTGGATCTCCTCCCGCTTCCCGTCCGTCCAGGTGTACGTGTTCGTCTGGTGGTAGTCGAACGGGCCCGACTCCGGAAACGTGCACGCCAGATGAGACGCGTGCCGATCCAGGATCGCGCCGTCCGGATCGACGTGCACGTACTCGCCCCGCCACCCCCCCTCGTGCCGAACCAGTACCGGCATGCCCGAACGGATGTCGCCACTCATGTTTCGTCCTCCACGGTCTGTCCACGGTGCGGGTCCGCCACCGGACCCGGGAGCTTGGCAAGCCACCTCGTGGCTTGCAATTTGTCTGAATGATGTATCAATATATCTATTGGGGCGCGCCGCTGCCACCAGAGGGACCGGAC
>VXNE01000230.1:2145-9595 GCA_009840715.1 Gammaproteobacteria bacterium | reverse complement strand
GCGCCGGCACGTGCCGGTTCGACTTCAGGGCCGTCGCGAGCACGCGGCGGCTCCGCGCCGAGTCGCCGGAGTCTCGGAAAGCAGCGAGCGCCTGCGTGTAGGTCCACGCGGCAGTGCCGTCCCCCGCGTATTCCTCGAGCAGCACGTCCAGTTCGTCGTAGCGTTCCATCTCCTGCCAGCCCGCGGCGAGCAGGTAGCGGATGCCCTGGTTGTCGTTGGGGTTGAGCCGCAGCATGTCTCGGTAGTGGGCGATCGTGTCCTCACGCTCCTCGGCAAGCCACAGCGCTTGGGCAAGGCCGGAGCGGGCCCGCATGTAGGGACGCGTGTCCAACACTCCCCAGAAGTGCCCCACATCGTCCTCGAACGCTTCCGGCCCGACGGCAAGCTCCCCCGCCTCGACGCCCCGGCGATACAGGTCGATGGCGTCCGCCACGCTCCCCGCCGTCTCCTCCGCCAGAAGCACGTATGCATCGGCGCAGAGGGGTGAGCGCTTCAGGGCCTTGCGGACGAGCGCGAGGCGCTGCCGCTTCGTGGGGGCCTCCCAGGCGTCGTACATGAACTCCTGCGCGGCGCGCAGGGCCTCCTCGGGCCGGCCGCCGGCGAGACCGCCGAGGAATCTCTCCATGGCGCGTCGGTCGGGGATTGGAGCCGGCGTCGACTGGGCCTGTGGCTTGCGCCTGACGGGCGTGGCCGCCCGTTTCCTCTTCCTGGGCGGCTTGCTCCTGGGCATCGTTCGATTCCGTAGGACGGGTGCGGGACACCATCGGGTCGGTGCAAGGGTACGGTACAGTTCGGCCATGAACGAAATGCCAGGGTGGTCCGGCATCCTGCCCGAGACCGAGATCCGCAGGCTCGCGATCCATGTCTCGGAGCGCCGCGACGACATTGAGGTCCTCGAGTATGGCGTGGGGGCGTCGTTTGCCATTCCCGAGGGGACCGTCCGCAGCGCCTTGCACGACTTGCGGATCGAGACTGTTGTGGAGGCCCTCGACCCGCTGCCCTATTGCATCCCGCCGCTTCCCGACCGCAGGTTCCTGCTGACGGAGAAGAAGCGGGACTTGTGCATCGTGTCCGCCGACGGCGTGCAATCGCCGCTCGTCGAAGGAACCCCTGCGGCGCACGCGGACTCCGTCGACGTGCCCTTTACCGGGCTCGAACTGGGCGGCTTCCTCGGAAGGGCATCGTCCTGTTTTGACGATCGTATCGCGATCAGGTGGCGCCCGGCGTCGGCAGACCACCGCCTCGGGTCGTGGGATACGATAGGCGGATGACCATACGCCGCGTTCTCGGCATCACGGTGCTCGCCATCGTCGGCGTCGTGCTCGTCGGCATCGGCGTGGTGGCCTACCTCTACTACGAGGGCCTGACCCACGAACCCCTGGCGGTCGCCTACGGCGAGAACTGCGGCGTCTGCCACGGCGAGAACATGGAGGGCACCGGCCAGGGGACGCCCCTGGTCGGGGTCGCGTTCCGGCACGGGGAGACCGTCGAGGAGATCGCCGCGAGCATCGCCAACGGCTTCCCGGCGCAGGGGATGCCTGGGTGGTCCGACATCCTGCCCGAGACGGAGATCCGCAAGCTCGCGATCTACATCTCCGAGCGGCGCTCCGATCTCGGCCGGGACTTCAGGGTGGGGATGGCCCTCGAGATCCCCGAGGGAACGCTCCACAGCGCGCTGCACGATTTCCGGATCGAGACCTTTGCCGAGGGGCTGGACCCGTGGCCCTTTTCCATCGCGCCGCTACCCGACGGTGCGTTCCTGGTGACGGAGAAGAAGCGGGGCTTGCGCATCGTGTCGGCCGACGGCGAGCCGTCGCCGCTCATCGAAGGAACACCGGTGGCCCATGCGGACGCCTTCACCGTTCCGCTCGTGGCGCTGGAGATCGGCACCGGGTGGATGATGGAGGTGGCGGCGCATCCCGACTACGCGGACAACGGCTGGGTCTACCTGCACTTCGGGGACCGCTGCACCGACTGCAACGCTGTCGGCGGCGCGGTGTCGATGAACAAGGTCGTCCGCGGACGCATCGACGCTGGCCGCTGGGTCGACGAGGAGACGATCTGGAGCGCGCCCCTCGAGGACTACTCGGACATGCCCGACCTCGCGGCCGGGGGGCGCCTCTGCTTCGACGAGGTCCGGCGCCTGTACATCAGCGTCGGCATGAAGGGTCCGGTGAACTACTACGGCATCCAGGACCTGAGCGAGCCGTACGGGAAGATCCACCGCGTGCAGGACGACGGCACGGTTCCCGCCGACAACCCGTTCCTCGATGACGCCGACGCGCAGCCTACCGCCTGGACCTACGGCCACCGGAGTCCCCAGGGACTGGAGTGCGATCACCGGACGGGCCGGGTCTGGAGCACCGAGATGGGCCCGCGGGGCGGGGACGAGATCAACCTGCTGCTGCCCGGCCGCAACTACGGCTGGCCGATCTACTCGAAGGGAGTCGACTACGACGGCACGCCGGTGGAGTACTGGAAGGAACTCGGTATCGCGTTGGACCTCGAGCAGATCGAGCAGCCGGTGGTCGACCTCACGCCTTCTCCCGCCGTGTCGAGTTTCGTGTTCTACGAAGGCGACGCCTTCCCGGCCTGGCGCAACCAGATGCTCGTCGGCACCCTGAAGGCGACGGAGCTGTATCGGGTGGAGGTCGATGGCGACCGGGTGCTTGCGCGGGAGACCCTGATCGAGGACCTCGCCCGTATCCGTGACGTCGAAGTGGGCGTGGACGGCCTCGTGTACCTGTTACTGGAGCACGCCTCCGGTGGACGGATCGTGCGGTTGGTGCCGGCGTCCGCGGGCTGACGGCCTGGCCGAGCCCAGACGCCGCTTCACGGCGTTCGTGATCGCCGGCGTGGCGTTGGTCTGCGCCGCTTCAAACGTCCACGCCCAGCGATACGAAATCGATCCCCTGTCGCTCGCCTACACCGAGCACTGCAGCGTCTGCCACGGCGAGAACCTGGAAGGCACCGCGCTGGGGACGCCCCTCGTCGGCGCCGCGCTCCGGTACGGCGACACAGCCGCGGAGATCGGCGCGAGCATCGCTAACGGTTCCCCGGCGCAGGGAATGCCGGGCTGGTCGGAGATCCTGCCGGAGACGGAGATCCGCAACCTCGCGATCTACATCGTCGATCTGCGCGCCAACATCGACCGCTGGGACAACCGGCGGGACGTGCCGCTGGTGATCCCCGAAGGGACCGTCGCCAGCGCGCTGCACGACTTCCGCATCGAGGCGTTCGCCTCAGGGTCCGCCACGAAGATCTACTCGATCGCCCCGCTGCCCGATGGCGGGTTCCTGTTGACGGAGAAGCGGCGGGGCGTGCGCATCATCTCTGCCGACGGTGTGGTCTCGCCGGCCATCGAAGGCACGCCGAAGGTCGATGTGAACGACGACCCCAATGGACGCTGGCCCAATCGGCCCCACGGGTTGGGTTGGCTCATGGAGGTCGCGACGCACCCGGACTACGAGCGCAACGGGTGGATCTACCTGCAGTACGGGGACCGCTGCATCGACTGCAACGCGGTCGGCGGCGCGGTGTCGATGAGTCGGCTCGTCCGGGGGCGGATCGAGGACGGCCGCTGGGTCGATGAGGAGACCCTCTGGGGCGTGGGGGTCGAGCGTTACACGTGGCGGACGGACATGGCCGCCGGCGGCCGCATCTGTTTCGACGACGACGGCCACGTCTTCATCAGCGTCGGCTTCAAGGGGTTGTCCACCTCTCACGGCATCCAGGACCTGAGCGAGCCCTACGGCAAGATCCACCGGATGCACGACGACGGCCGCGTCCCGGCGGACAACCCCTTCGTCGACGTGCCCGGCGCATGGCCGACCACCTGGACCTACGGGCACCGGGCCCCGGAGGGCCTCGAGTTCAATCGCCGCACCGGGCAGCTCTGGAGCACGGAGATGGGACCGCGCGGCGGCGACGAGATCAACCTGCTGCTGCCCGGTCGGAACTATGGCTGGCCGCTCACTTCGAAGGGCGTCGACTACGACGGCACGCCCGTGGAGTACGGGAAGGAACTCGGCATCACGTTCGATCTCGCCGACATCGAGCAGCCCGTCGTGGATCTCACTCCCGCTCCCGCCGTCTCGAGCTTCGTGTTCTACGACGGCGACGCATTCCCGTCCTGGCGGAACCACATGCTGGTCGGGTCCCTGCGGGCGACGGATCTCTTCCGGGTCGAGGTCGACGGCGACCGGTTGGTCGAGCAGGAAACCCTGATCGAGGACCTCGCGCGGATCCGGGACGTGGAGGTCGGCGTGGACGGGCTGGTGTACCTTCTCCTCGAGCACGCATCCGGCTGGAGCATCGTGCGGCTGGTGCCGGTATCGGGTTGAGTCCCCTTGGGCCGGGACTAGAATGCGGGCGTTGTCGCCTTGGGCAACCTGCGTTTCGGGCTGGCTGAAGCACCGGACCGGCTTCTGGGGCGCTCATCCCTGGCTCACCGACTCCAGATCGAAACGAGAGCGGCGCACATGACCACTCGGACCCTGTCACTGGCGGGCACGCCCGCCGCGTCCCCACTCGGCTACTTCAGCTGGACCTTCGGCCAGGCTGCGCGTGACCCGTACTACATCCTGGTCATCATCTGGATCTTCTATCCCTACTTCAGCAACACCGTCGTGGGCGATCCCGTCAGGGGCCAAGCGCTGATCGGCTACATCACCGCCGCGGCGGGGTTCCTGCTGGCGGTCACGGTGCCCTTCCTGGGCGCCATTGCCGACAAGGACGGCAGACGCAAGCCCTGGCTGGTGGCCATGGTTGCGGTCATGACGGCCGGGGCCCTGTGCCTGTGGTTCATAGAACCCGAGGAGCGGGGGCTGAGCCTCGGCCTCTCGGTGATGGTCCTGTTCGTGATCAAGATCTGCTTCACGGTCACGGAGGTCTTCCACAACGCGATGTTGCCGTCGATCGCGCCCGTGCATCGCGTCGGGCAGATCTCCGGAGTGGCGTTCGCGCTCGGCAACGTCGGCGGACTGGTGCTCATGATGTTCGTCCTGTTCGCCTTCGCCATGCCCGGGACGCAACCCTGGGCGTTCCTGCCGGAAGCGCCGCTGTTCGGCATCGACCAGGCCGACCACGAGCACGATCGCATCGTCGGCCCGATTTCCGGTGCGTGGATGGTCGTGTTCATGCTGCCCGTGCTGCTTTTCACGCCGGACGGCAAGGCTTCGCCCTTGCCCATGTGGCAACTGGCGAGGGCGGGCGTGCAGGACGTGGTCCAGACGCTGAAACACGTCCGGCACTACGCCAACATCGCCCGCTACCTGCTTGCCCGCATGTTCTTCATCGACGGGATGGCCGGCGTGCTGACGTTTGGCGGCATCTATGCGGCCGGCACCTTCGGCTGGGGCACGACCACGATGCTCATCTTCGGGCTATGTACCAGCGGGTCCGCGATGGTGGGGGCCTACATCGGCGGCCGTCTCGATGACTATCTCGGTTCGAAGCGCACGCTGCAGATCGCCGTCGGCACGGCCTCCTTCGTGCTGTTGACCCTCGTATCGGTGCAGCCGGACACCATCCTGTACGTGTTCGAGGTGGGGTCCGAACCCGTCTGGGACTCGCCTTACTTCGCGACAATCCCCGAGATCTTCTACTTCTGCACCAACCAGGTCTTTGCCCTGTTCTTCGTGACCGGCCTGTCGGCATCCCGCACGTTGATGGCCAAGATCTCACCGCCCGAGATGGCGACGCAGTTCTTCGGGCTGTTTGCGCTGTCTTCCACCGTCACGGCTTTTCTGGCGCCGCTGATGGTGGCAACCGCCACCGACCTGTTCGAGTCGCAGAGGATCGGGTTCGCCTCGCTTGCCTCGCTGATGATCATCGGCGCCGTCATGTTGGTGAAGGTCAGGGAGGAACAGGCAACGGCGGTTGGGGCGGCGTAGAATCCAGAAAGCGCCACATCAGGAGCCGATGGTGGCCGAGCAACCCCGGGGCAGGGCGGATCGTGACCGAAGGCGTCTTTCGGGTCCGGCGTTGCGTGCCTTCCTCCGCATCGCGGACCTGTGGGATCTCTCGGTCGATCAGCAGATGATCCTTCTGGGGGTGACCGCGCGATCCACTTTCTCCAAGTGGAAGAAGAGCGGCTCGGCCCTCCCGAAGGACACGCTCGAGCGCATCTCCTACATCCTGGGCATCTACGGAGCGCTTCAGGTCCTCCTGCCCGATCCGGAAGCGGCGGCGTGGGTGAAACGCCCGAATGCGGCACACCCGTTCGGCGGGACGTCCGCGCTGGACCGGATGTTGTGCGGGCAGGTCGCGGACCTCTACGTGGTACGGCAGTACCTGGATCTGCAGACCGGCGGGCGCGCTTGACGGTTGGGGCCTCCGGGCCCCATCAGTTCGGGTAGTAGATGTACTCGTCGTCCGGCGATTCGGGCAGGTTCAGGTGCTTGTCGATCGTGACCGCTCCCGCGGCCCGCGAGGACCAGAGCGGCGGCGCCTGCTCGGCCAGGTGCGCCGCGAGGAGCGCGTCGAGCTCGGCGACCTTGTCGGGGCGCGCGGTCGCGAGGTTGTTCTGCTCCGTCGGGTCGGAGGCGAGGTCGAACAGCCACAGGAACTCGTCGTTGGGGCCGCTGCGCTGCAGCTTCCAGTCTCGGTGGCGCACGGCGCGATAGTGGGACTGCGTCCAGAACAGCGTCTCGTGCGGCACGCCGGACGCCTCGCCGGTCGCGTAGGGCACGAGGTCAACCCCGTCCATCGTACGGTCGCCCGGCATCGGCGCGCCGGCCGCCGCTGCCGCCGTCGCGAACACGTCGAAGTGGTGGACCGGCGCGTCGTAGACCAGCCCGGGCGGCACGCGCGCGGGCCAGCGGAGCATGTACGGGACGTGCACCCCGCCTTCGAAGAACGTCATCTTCCAGCCGCGGAAGGGCCGGTTCACGTCGGGCAATCCCAGGTAGCCGGCGCCGCCGTTGTCCGAAGTGAAGATGACGAGCGTGTTCTCGTCGAGGCCGTGCTCACGGAGCGCCTCCATGACGCGGCCGACGCTCCGGTCCAGGCCGCGGATCATGCCGGCGTAAGTGCGCTCGGTGTGGCTCTCGATGTGCGGGTACGCGTCGTAGTCGGCGCGCGTCGACTGCAGCGGGGTGTGGATCGCCCAGTGGGCCAGGTAAAGGAAGAACGGGCGGTTGCGGTTCGCCTCGATCACGCGGACGGCCTCGTCGGTGTAGTAGTCGGTCACGTGGCCCCGCGGCTCGAAGGTGGGGCCGCCGTTGTAGCGCACGCCGTAGCCGCCCATCGTCCACAGGAACCGGTCGATCGGATCGAACTCCTGCTTCGAGTTCACCACGTCGGGATGGTCCTCGGGCAGGAAGAACATGCCGCCCATGGCGAGGCTCTCGTCGAAGCCCTGGTCGTAGGCGGCCATGCCGTTCGTTTCTCCGACGTGCCACTTGCCGATGTGCACGGTGTGGTAGCCGGCCGGCTTGAGCAGCTCGGC
>VXNE01000230.1:0-2135 GCA_009840715.1 Gammaproteobacteria bacterium | reverse complement strand
GGGGGCCGTCTCCTTCCCACCCCCGCGGGGGGGGCGGGCGGGCCGGGGGGGGCGCCCCCCCCCGCCCTCCCGCGCGCCCCCCCCCCCCCCCCCCCCCCCCCCCCCCCCCCCCCAAGGCCGGGTTGGCGAGCGACGCGCGTCGTTCGACCGGGCTCGCCGACGTCACGATGTCCAGGATGGGCCCCATCAACGCGGGCGTGGGCGTGAACTCGAAGCCGAAGCGCGTGCCGTACCGGCCCGAGAGAATGGCGGCCCGCGAGGGTGCGCACGTCGCGTTCGCGGCGTAGCCGGTGGTGAAGTCGACGCCTTCGCGCGCCAGGGCGTCGATGTTTGGGGTCTGCACGGTACCGCCCCCGGCGCCGCCGCCGTGGGTGGAGACATCGTTCCAGCCCATGTCGTCAGCCAGGATCAGCACGATGTTGGGGGGGCGCTCGGCCGGCGGCGCCGCCGCGGTGTCGGGACCGCGCTGCCACGCCACGTCACGGGGTGGGCCCACGTCCCGCGTCCACTCGGTCATGGCCTTGGCGGTCGTCAGCGTGAGCTCGACGCGGAACACCCAAGCGAGCGCGAGGAAGAGAACGATGACGCCGAGAACGCGAAGGAGCACGCGCATGCGTCAGATCCCCAGATCCAGCTGATTGTAGTTCTTGAGTACGGTCTCGCGCGTTCCGGGCGACCAGCGCAGGGAGTCCGCTTCCGGCGCCATGGGTTGATAGACGTAGGGGGTCTCGTCGGGATAACGCTGCTGACGGGCGTCGATGGCGAGCTGGATGATCCGGGAACGGCCGTGAATGCGTTCATGGTCGTACAGAGCCGGCTGCCGGCCCCGGAAGTTCCATCCGCGTACGCCCTCGACCGAGGCGCGCCGGTGGAAGCCGAAGACGAACGTCACGCGGGGTTCCGGCGATCGATTGGGGAAGGAACAGTGCACCATCTGCCGACTGCAGATGGCGACATCGCCGGCCCCGCACAGGAGGGGCACGGCGCCGGGGAGTTGGTCGGAGCCGCCGTTTTCCGCGATCAGCTGGTGGATGTCGGCCTTGCCCTTGTCGTGGCTCTCCGGAACGATCCAGAGCGCGTTCGTCGGATTGGTGGGATACAGCTGCGCCATGAAGTTGAAACCGTGCGTTCCCGCATCGAGGTCGGGACTGTCCCAGTGGGTGAGCCCGTCCTGGTGCCATGACACCGCGGCGCCATAGTGCGCGGGCTTGACCCACACGGCATCCGTGAAGGGCACGAAGTCGGGACCGTTGATCGCTTCGGCGACACGCAGCAGTCCCGGGTGCCCGTACAGCCGGAGGTTCGCGTCCATCATCTGCAGGCTTCCGCTGATCTGCAGAACCACCTGCTCGGGCGCGTCGGGGGGTGCTGCGTACTCGGCCATCCTGATGGGGTAGCGACCGCCGGCCGCGTCGGTGCCGCCCATCGGGTCGCTCAGTGGCCTCGCGAACTGAAACGTGGCGCGCTCGAACTCCCGGTCGATGGAAGGTCTGCCCTGCGCGTCGAGCTCGGCGCCCTCGTGCACCGGAGCGCGTGCCATGACGCTGTCGAAATCCGCCACCAGGCGTTCGACTTCGTCGGTATCGAGGACGCCTTCGAGCACGTAGAACCCGTAGCGCCAATAGGCCGTGAGAATGTCGGGATGCGGCTGGCCGTCCTCGGTGAACTCGAGTGGGCCGCGATTGGGCAGTGCATGCGCCCGTCGCGCGCCATCGCTGAAGTAGTCGCCCATGTGTCGCTCCTTGATGGCCCGGAAATCTCGTGCCGTGCCGCTCGCCGCATCATACGCAGACACATCCGATCAGCGCTCCTCGGGGCTTGACGTGCTCCGTCTGTTCCCAGAGTCTGGAGACTGTTCTCACATCTGCCGTTGCCGGCCTCCGCCTCCGTCCGCCTTGGTACGGTGCGTTCCGGGCGCATGGTTGCGAACCGGGTGCGGATTGCGACCCGTCAGCGGCCTGGGAGCAGTTGACCTACGACTTTCGCACATTGCGAGGGGACTTGCTCGGCGGCATCACCGCCACGGTGGTGGTGTTTCCGGCGGCGCTTGCGTTCGGCGTGGCGTCGGGGCTCGGCGCGGCAGCCGGGGTCTACGGTTCCATCGCGGTAGGTTTCTTCGCCGCCGTCTTTGGGGG
>VXNE01000657.1 GCA_009840715.1 Gammaproteobacteria bacterium | reverse complement strand
CTCGACGACAAGCTCCTCGCGCGCCTTGCGGGACACGAACTTCCCCGGGCCTGTCCCCACGGGATGCGCCTGGACCCCGGCGTCCCCCACTTCCTCGAAGTAGCCCCGGGGGACCGCCCAGAGCGCGAGATTCCAGTGCTCGAACAGCGCATCCGGGCGCTCGAAGACGATGTCGAAACGCAGGTCGTCGTGCACGATGAGGTCGCGCGCATAGCGCAGCCGGTAGGCGGCGGGCGACGCGGGGCCGCGCTGGCGTTCGAAGGCGTAGCGGAAGTCGTGGGAGGAGAGCGTGTCGCCGTTGTGGAACCGCACGCCCTCGCGGATCTTGACCGACAGGACGTGACGCGCGCCCCTGCGCTCAAGGGACCATGACTCCGCGAGCCAGCGCACGCGGTTTCGATCCGGATCGACGGCTGCGAGCTGCTCGTAGAAGAGGGTGATGAAGCGTTCGTTCAGGCCGCCGATGGAGCGGGTGGGGTCGACCCGATTGGGCTCGGTGGCGAACGCCACGACGACCTCGTCCGACGGTGCGGCAAGCACGGCCTGTGCCGCACACAACACGACACAGGCGAACGGCCCCCGTGGCCATGCGGCCCGGGACCGGCGCGTAGAGGGCACGGGGGTACTACCAGCAGCGACTTCGGACCAGATTATCGTTACGCGTCCGCAAAGGGGTCAAGGCGAGTCCGCGTCACGCCGCGAACGCGCACACGACGCGCACCTCGATACTTCGTCGCCCCGGCGCGTCCGGCGGCGCGTCGATCTCGAACGACGTGTGGGGGCAGCCCCGCGCACCGCCCGGCCGGGTATCGAGTTGCTTGAACACCATCATTTCGTCCGTCCGCATCTCGCGGAAGTAACAGAACCGCTGGCCGGGATTGAACACCGGCATGGACCCCAGCGAGGCATTGGCGGGCACTCCCGGGCGGCCCGGCAGCGGCTTGCTGCGCGGACCGGTGTACCAGTAGTCGACCATGTCGCCGAGATCGAGCGTGCGTGCGTCGATCACGGCCAGCGGATTGCGGTACACGGCACGCTCGATCGGTTGCCACGTGTTGAACCAGGCGAACTCCCAGCGGGTATCGGACCCAAGCGACTGGCCGTACCTGCCCTCGACCTGGGCACGACGGTCCGTGCCGCCACCGGAGAGCGAGTAGTCACAGTGCACGTACCGGGCGTAGGCCGCATTGAACCCCCGGGTGTCCTCCGTGCGGATCGTATGGCCATCCACGAACACGCGGTCCGCCCGGGTCAGGCGGCGAACGGCGCGAGAGATCTCCTCGTAGTAGGCGCCCACGACACACTCCCGATCGCGGAAGTCGCGGACTTCGGTCGCGTGCTCGACGAGGACGAAACCGGCCGTGTCCAGACCGAGCGCTTCGCCCCGGACTTCGTGGATGCGGACCGTGCGCTTGTGGGTGGCGGCCCGGCGGGACGCGCCGTCACCGATACGCGGGACGTCCCGGCGGCCCTTCCATTCCGGGTTGAGGTAGCGAACTTCCGCCTTTACAGCTCTCGACACGGTTTCGCTCCAACCGGCGGCGTCCGCCCGGTCCTGGTTTGGCGTCATGTAGAGTGTTCCCCTGGATTGGGTGTTCTGACAAGAAGGGGATTTCATGTTCGCCAGGCTCGATCACGTGTCGATCGGCGTTCTCGACATCGACAAGGCGCGTCGACTGTTCTGCGACGTGCTCGGGGGCGAACCCCTGCCGGACGCGGGCACGTCCAACGCGGAAGGCTTCGACTGGATGACCTTCATGCTCGGCGGCAGGAAGATGGAACTGGTCACGCCCCGCACCCGCGGCGCAGGCGGCGTGGGGCGCTACCTCGAGAAAAACGGCGAGGGCTTCCACCACATCTGCTGCACGGTCGAGGACATCCCGGCCGCGATCGCCCACTGCGAGGCCCACGGGATCAGGATTCTCGGGGGCGACGGCCGCCGCTACTTCTACCTGCATCCCGGCGACACCTTCGGCGCGCTGATCCAGGTGATCGAGGAGACTCCGGAGAGCCTCGCCCTGGCAGGACCGTAGTCGCGTGAGACACGCGTGGGGCGCCGCATTCGTCACCTGTCTCTGGGTGTCCGGGTGCGGCCAGCCCACGCCGCCGAACGACGGGGTCGAGGAGCGCGAGAACGGGCAGTCCACGGCGATCGTCGGCGCTACGCTGATCGACGGCAGCGGCGCTCCGCCGGTCGAGGACGCGACCGTGGTCGTGCGGGACGAACGCATCGTGGCGGCGGGCCCGAGCGCTGACGTCGCGGTACCCGGAGACGCCACCGTCTTCGATGCCTCCGGTCGGTTCCTCATCCCCGGGCTCGTCGACCTGCACAATCACTACGGCGGCGGACGCGAGGGGCTCGAACGCCTGTTCGCGCTGCAACTGGAGTTCGGGGTCACGACCGCTCGCAGCCTGGGGGCGGACGGCCCGGAGAACCTGGCGGTCATCGCGGACGCCAGGGCCGGGAGGATCCCGGCCCCGCGCCTGTACACGGCCGGCGCGGGGTTCTCGCACCCACGGGGCATGCCGCCCGGCGACGTCATCCAGCGGCCGACGACCACGGAGGAAGCCCGCCAGATGGTGCGCGCCCTTGCCGCCGACGATGTCGACCTGATCAAGATGTGGGTCGATGCGACCCTCGACGGCCGGCTCGCGTGGAGCTTTGACTGGAACGACGGCAAGGCGCCGATCCCGAAGATCAGTACCCAGATACGCACCGCGCTCGTCCAGGAAGCGGCCAGACACGGCCTTCCGGCGGTCGCGCACATCTACGAGGAAGCCGACGTGCGGCAACTGAACTCCGTTGGAGTGCGGCACTTCGTGCACACGGTGCGCGACGCGCCTGTCGACGATGGGTTCGCGGAGTGGGCAAGGCGGCAGGCGCTCTCGTTCGCTCCCGCGCTCGGCAAGGCGCAGGATTCGTGGTTCATGGCGGAGCACCCGGAAGTACTGGAAGACCCCACGCTCGTTCGCGCCTGGGGCAAGAAACGCGTCGATCGGATGAAGTCGGCCGAAACGCGGGCAGCCATGTTGGCGAACCCGCAGGACGCACAACTGCGCAAGGTGTACGCGCGCATGCAGCGTTTCACCGGGCAGATGCACGAGGCCGGGGTCGCCATCGCCCTCGGTTCCGACAGCGGGGCCGGCAACGTCCCCTTCGGCTGGGGCACGCACCACGAACTCGCGCTCCTGGTGGCGGCCGGGCTCACCCCGTCGCAGGCGATCCGGGCCGGCACGGCGAACGGCGCCTGGGTGCTCGAGGGCGATGACGCCACGTTCGGCACGATCTCGCCCGGCATGTCGGCCGACCTCGTGCTCCTGTCGGGCGATCCGACCGTCGAGATCGGGAACTCGCGTAGCATCGAGCGTGTCATGCGGGCGGGTCGATGGCTGGGAGAGGATTAGAGAAGGAGTCGCAGTGCAATGACCACGAAGCTGTCCCCGATCCTGGCGTCGATCACGGCCTTGCTGTTTCTGGCCGGATGCGAGCGCGCCCCCGACCCGCCGCCCCATTACGGCGAGTGGCGTCACCACCAGGGCGACCTGGCGGCATCCAAGTACGCGCCGCTCGACCAGATCACGCCGGAGAATTTCGAACAGCTTGAAGTCGCATGGCGGTGGGAGTCCGCCGACCGGCGCCTCGGCGACGTCTACGACACGGGCACCTATGTCGCCACGCCGCTGAAGGTCGGGGACCGCCTCTACACCGCCACCTCCCACGGCCAGGTCGTGGCGCTCGACCCGGCCACCGGCGAACAGCTCTGGCTGCACGATCCGCGCAGTTGGGCGGAGGAGATGCCGACCCAGCTCCCCCGGCACACGCGCGGCGTCGACTACTGGACCGACACCGAGAACGAACGCATCCTCATCGCTACCCTCGGCAAGCAACTCGTGTCCATCGATGCGGCGACCGGCAAGCCGGACCCCGCGTTCGGCCAGGACGGCGTCGTGGACCTGAAGAACGACCTCGGCGCAGGCGACTGGGTCACGGCGCATCTCGGCCACCGCGCGCCGCCCCTCGTCGTGCGCGACACCGTCGTCGTCGGTTCGGGCGTGCACGACTATGTCTCCGAGATGCGCAATCCGCCGGGTCACGTACGCGCCTACGACGTCCGCACCGGGGCCCTCAAGTGGCGCTTCGACACCATCCCCCCGAAAGGCGCGCCGTTCGCGGACACGTGGCCCGAGGAGACGATCGAGAAACAGGGGAACACCAACGTGTGGACCTACCTGTCGGCCGACGCGGAACTCGGGCACGTGTATCTCCCGACCTCGACGCCCACCAACGACTACTACGGCGGCGAACGGCACGGGGACAACCTGTTCGCGGAGAGCATCGTCGCCGTGGACGTGGAGACGGGCGAGCGGGTCTGGCACTTCCAGACGGTGCACCACGGCATCTGGGACTACGACATCGCCTCCGCGCCGAACGTCATCGACGTCGAGATCGACGGACAACCGAGAAAGGTCCTGGCCCAGATGTCGAAGACCGCGTTCGCCTACGTCTTCGACCGCGTCACCGGGGAGCCGATCTGGCCCATCGAGGAGCGTCCCGTGCCCCAGAGCACGGTCCCCGGCGAGAAGACCGCTGCGACCCAACCCTTCCCCACCAGGCCGGCGCCTTTCGACCGCCAGGGCATCACCGAGGACGACCTCATCGATTTCACGCCGGAGCTCAAGGCCGAAGCGCTCAAGATCGCCGCGCAGTTCCGGCTCGGCCCGATTTTCGAGCCCCTCATCGTGGAAGGCGACGGGGGCATGCTCGCGACCTACGTCGCGCCAGGCGCCGGCGGCGGCGCCTCCTACCCCGGCGCCTCCTGGGATCCCGAGACGGGCATTCTCTATGTCGAATCGAAGACGCGGCCCACGTCCATGGCCCTCGTGAAGCCGGAGAGCGGCCAGTCGGTCACTTTTGGCCTCCCGGAGTCGGGGCAGTCGGATTTCGCTTACGAGATCAAGTACCACACCACCGACGGACCACAGGGACTGCCGCTCCTGAAGCCGCCGTACCGCCGGCTGACCGCCATCGACATGAAGACCGGCGAGCACGTCTTCCAGGTTCCCCAGGGCGAGGGTCCGACCGACCACCCCGCGCTCGCGGGCCTGGACCTGGGTCCGCTCGGTACGGCCTATCGCGGCGTCTCCGCCGGCGGCATCGTGGTCACGAAGACGATGCTCGTCGGGTTCGTGGCCAAGGACCGTCCCTACGGCGCCGAGACCTACCCGGCCGGCGCCTGGCTCCGCGCGCAGGACAAGGCGACCGGCGAGGTACTCGCCGAAGTCGAGGTGGACCGGACGCTGCAGGGTTCGCCCATGACGTACATGCACGAGGGGCGTCAGTACATCGCCATCGCCGGCGGTGGCAGGGGCGAACCGCAGGAGCTGCTCGCCTTCGCCCTGCCCGAGCGGTAGCGGCTCCCTTGTCCCCGCCGCGCGTCCTTTCCCTCGCCTGCGTGGTCTCGCTCCTGGCCGGCTGCGCAGAGGAGCTGCCGGACTCCGACGCCGCGGTCTACCTGGGCGATGCCGGGCGAAGCCACTTCTCGCCGCTTACGCAGATCCACGCGGGCAATGTCGCCACGCTCGCGCCGGCCTGGGTCCACGACACCAACGAGTTCGGCGACGGCGTGTCCGTCATGGTCACGAGCCCGCTGGTGGTCGACGGCGTGCTCTACGGGCTGACGCCCAGGCTCAACGCGTTCGCCCTGGACGCCGCGACGGGCGAGGTCCTCTGGCGGTTCGACACGCCGGCGTCCGGCGGCGTGCAGCGCGGGCTGAGCTGGTGGACGGCCGGCGACGAACGCCGTTTGTTCTTCGTCGCGGGGCCTTACCTGTTCTCCCTCGACCCGCACACGGGCGAGACCGTGTCCGCTTTCGCCGAGGACGGTCGACTGGACCTGCGGACCTTCGCGGACGGCGCCGAGGTCACCGCCCCGTCGCCACCCACGGTCTTCAAGCACCTGGTCGTCATCGGCCTCGAGGGAGGCTCACCAGAGACCTCCATCCTCGCCGTGGACGCTACATCCGGGACGCGTGCATGGCACTTCCGCGCGGGGGTCTCCGCCAGTGTCGGCATGGCGCTCGACGCGGACCGCGCGCTCCTCCTGGTCCCCACAGGACCGCCGACGCCCGAGTACGTGGGCAAGGGGCGAGCGGACGACCAGTTGTCGGACAGCCTGCTCGCGCTCGATGTCCTCAGGGGCGAACTCCGGTGGCGACGTGAGCTCGTGCGTGAGGGTCTGCGCGGACGCGAACTCACCGCGCCACCCACCCTCGTCCAGGTGTCGTGGCAGGACGCGGTGACGGACGCCGCGGCATTGCCGACGCGCTCCGGCTACCTGCATCTCTTCAACCGTGACACCGGCGCGTCCCTGCTCGAGACGGAGAAAGTCAACGCACCACCGAGCACCGTTCCCGGCGAGCGCACCGCGCCGGTACACACCACCTCTACAGTACGTCTCACACGGCAGGAGTCCGGCCTCAGTGAGGCCATGGCCGGCCTCGTGCGCGAGCAATTCGCACCGCCCTCGATGGCGGGAACCGTGCTCTTCCCCGGCGTTGGCGCCGGCGTCGGCTGGGGCGGCGCGGCCTACCACCCCGCGGCGCGCAAGCTGTTCGTCAACATCGAGGAGACGGCGTCAGCTCTACGGCTGATCGAAGTTCCGGAGGGCTTCAGCGCCCAGGACGCCTATCTGGCCCACTGTGCGCGCTGTCACGGCGCCGACCGCAAGGGCCTGTTCCAGGACCGGCAGGACCGTTACGGCGCCGGCGGTCCGAGCCTCGTCGGCATCGGCGCAAGATTCACCGAGCGCGAGATCGAGTCCACCATCACCAAGGGGCGCGGCGCGATGCAGGCATTGCCTGAAGTCGGCGAAGTGGATCGCGCCGGGATCGTCGAGTATCTCGTCGCCGAGCCGGATTACCTCACCTACGACGACCGCACCACGGAGAGTGCCCACGTCGCCGTCGAGCCCGTCACGCTTCGCAGCGCCGACGGGCTGCCGGCCAATGCGCCTCCGTGGGGCTCCCTCGTCGCCCTCGATCTCGACACCGGCGCGATCGACTGGCACGTGCCGCTGGGTGGTTATCCCGGACATCCAGAGCGCGGCCTGGGCGCGGAGAACGCCGGCGGACCGTTGCTCACCGCATCGGGACTGTTGTTCGTCGGCGCTACGCCGGACAGCAGGTTCCGCGCCTACGACGCAGCCGATGGAACACTCCTGTGGGAGGCCGACCTGGACGCACCGGGGTACGCGACACCAGTGACCTACAGCACGGGTGGCAGGCAGTACATCGTGATCGCGGCCGGGGGCGGTCTCCTCGGGCCCCCGTCGGGGTCCACCTACGCCGCTTTCCGCCTGCCCGACTGACCGCCGCCGGTCAACCTTCCCGCTGCACGTAGGCGAGCGTATCGTCGAGCGCTCGCGCGAGCTTCGTCAGCAGTTCGTCCACCTGCGCATCGGTAATGACGAGCGGCGGACAGAGCGCCACGATGTCCCCGAGACTCCGCACAATCAGCCCGTGTTCGAGGGCACGGTCCATGCAGTGGGCGCCGACCTGGAGCGCCGGGTCGAAGCCGCGTTTCTCCGCCTTGTCGGCCATCAGCTCCACCGCACCGATCAGGCCCTTCCCGCGGGCGTTCCCGACCAGGGGATGCTCCGCCAGCGCCGCGAGACCGGCCTGGAACGTCTCCCCGACCCGGGCGGCATGGGCGAACAGGTCCCGCTCCTCCATCAACTCGAGCGCGCGCAGGGCGACCGCCGAGCATACAGGGTGTCCGGAGTACGTGAAGCCGTGGGCGAAGTTGCCCACTTCGGGGCTCGCCGCGACGAACGCCTCGTACATCCACTCCGGAACGATCACCGCGGAGATCGGGAGATAGGCCGAAGAGAGCGCCTTCGCGACGCTCATCGTCGTCGGCGCGATGCCCATGGTCTGCGCCCCGAAGGGATTTCCGGTGCGCCCGAAGCCGCAGATCACCTCGTCGTCGATGAAGAGGACGCCGTACTTGTCCAGGACGGCCTGGATCTTCCGGTAGTACCCGTCCGGCGGCACGATGACGCCACCCGCGCCGAGCACCGGCTCCGCGATGAAGGCCGCCACCGTCTCCGGTCCCTCGGAGCGGATCAGGTCCTCGAGTTCGTTCGCGAGCCGCGTGGTGAAGTCGTCCTCCGTCTCGCCCTCGCGGGCCTGGCGGTAGTAGTGCGGGTTCGCGGTGTGCAGGACATTCGGGATCGGCAGGTCGAAGTGCTTGTGGAACGGCGGCAGACCCGTGAGGCTGCCGCTCGCCACGGTCACGCCGTGATACCCGCCGAGACGCGAGATGATCTTCTTCTTCTCGGGCTTGCCGAGCAGGTTGTGGTAGTACCACATCAGCTTGACCTGGGTGTCGTTCGCGTCCGACCCGGACAGGCCGAAGAACACGCGGCCGGCGTCGAAGGGCATCATGGCCTTCAGCTTCTCGGCCAGCAGCACGCTCGGCTCGTTGGTCTTGCCTCCGAAGAGCTGCGAGTAGGCGAGCTGCCGCATCTGCGTCTCCGCCACGCGGGCGAGTTCCGGCTCGCCATAGCCCAGGGCCGTGCACCAGAGGCCCGCCATGCCTTCGAGGTATTGCTTCCCGCGGTTGTCCCACAGGTAGACGCCCTCGCCGCGCTCGTGCACCGACGGACCCCGGAGATGATGGTCCGCGAGGTTCGTCGTCGGGTGGAGCAGGTGGCGGAGGTCCTTCGCCTCGATGGACTCGGGCGGAAACTCGTTGTGCAGCGGATCGGCCATGGGTAACTCTCCTATGGGCTGGCAGTTTCGACGGTGTTGGGCCCTACGCAGCCCGCCCCTGCGGACCATTCATCTCCAGACACCCCGCGCGACACGACTGCGAAGGGCGGAGAGGGCACGAGCGAGACTCGGCGACCGCGGCGCCGCGCTCTCAATGTTCCACGAACGTCGGGCAAAGTCCGATATCCGACTGGCGTACTCCGCTCCCACGGAACGACCACTGCCCGGACGAGGTGGGACAGTGTCCCGCACCGCTCGCGACCGTGAGTGCCGGCAGACTTCGACCACGTGACGTTTTGGATCGTTCAGTTCATCGGGACTCGCAATCATTCGACTCGGCCTGACCGAGAACGCGGCGGCAAAACCCTCGACATCGGCAAGCAGCCAGCTCTCGATTTCGCGTACCGGTACGCGCACGCACACGCGCTCGCTGAGCGCCACGCCGGCCAGCAGCTTGTCGAGCAACTCCGGAGCACAGGCCACCGCGTCCAGGTCCCTCAACACCAACCAGTTCAGCGCGCGACCCGACCGGTTCAGTTTCGTGAATCGCTGATCCAGCTTCGCCGCGCTCCGCGCGGTGATGGCCGGCAGCGGTTCGAGGCCCACATGCTTGATCAGGCGCTCAGCGACCGGAATGTCTGTATCGCCCTCCACGGCGATGTACACGAACGTCACGCGCCGGCGAGCCGCCTGGGCAGGTCCGTCACCTCATCCGGTTCCGTTCTCGGCCCAAGGATCTCCGCCAGGCTCATGCCGCAATCCAAAAGGGCGTGGACGTCCTGAACAGACGATGCGGGCAACGCCTCAGTCCCATCCTTACCCCGGGATAGAAGGACAACCTCGACCACGCCAATACCCGGGTCTTC
>VXNE01000612.1 GCA_009840715.1 Gammaproteobacteria bacterium | reverse complement strand
TGCCGCCCGCAGCCCCGCCGCCGCCCGCGCCTGGGCGAAGTGAAGGCTCTCCAGCACGTCCCGGCTGATGAACTGCCGGGCATGGAGGTCCCGGCCCCTTTGCAGTTCGTTGTGGGCCTCGCGCAGGTCGATTTCTCGCGAGCGCACCATCGCGCCCGCCTCGTCGCGGGCGATGCGCGCGCGTTCGCTGTCGAGCTTGACCAGCACCTGTCCGGCGTCGACCAGGTCACCGGGTTCTACGGAACGCAGCGTGACGCGGCCGTGCGCCTCCGCCGCCACGGTGGCGGTCCGAAACGCTTCGACGACGCCCGCCGCCGTCGTCTCCCGGCTGAGATCCGTCATGCCGGCAAGCGCGACACGGACGTGGACGGGCGTGACCAGCGCCGCATTCACCGCGTCGGCGGCGCCCGCCACGACGCCCTCGGGCTCCGGCTCGGCGGCGCGATCGTCGCATCCCCACGCCCCGCCGATCAGGCATGCAGCCACGACATGCGCGTCCAGGCCCCGCAGACGCAGCAAAGGGACTCCTCCGCCAAGCTACGGGATCAAGGATACACGGCGGCTCGAATCGAGATGGACCACGACGGGTGCGCCGCTACAGGTTCCCCTGTCCCGTCCATACAATACGCAACCTCCAGAGCACTCCGGTGACACCATGGCGTTCGTGATCGTGGGGGGCGGCCACGCCGCGGGGCAGGCGGCGGCGAGCCTGCGGCAGGAAGGCTACGACGGCGAAATCGTCATCCTCGCCGACGAGCCGCACATTCCCTACCAGCGTCCGCCGCTGTCCAAGCAGTACCTGGCCGGCGAACAGGGGATCGACCGGGTCTATCTCCGCGCGGAGAAGTTCTACGCCGACAAGGACGTCGACGTGCGGATGGCCGTCCGGGCGGCGGGTATCGACCGGGACGCCAAGACCGTCGTGCTCGAAGACGGCGGCAAGGTCCCCTACGACAAGCTGCTCCTCGCCACGGGCGCCCGGCCCCGCATCCTGGACATTCCCGGGGCCAACCTTCCCGGCGTCCACTACCTGCGCACGATCGCCGACTCGGACGCCATCAAGGCGGACATGGCCCCCGGCCAGCGGCTCGCGGTCGTCGGCGGGGGCTACATCGGGCTCGAAGTCGCGTCGGTGGCCGTCACGGCCGGGCTCTCGGTCACCGTGGTCGAGATGGAGGAGCGCATCCTGCAACGCGTGACCACGCCCGCGATGTCGGCCTTCTACCACGCGTTGCACGGCGACGCCGGCGTGACGATCCGCACCGAAGCCAGGGCCGAGGCCTTCGTCGGTACCGACGCCGTGACCGGCGTGCGGTGCGCCGACGGCTCCGAGATTCCGGCGGACATCGTCGTGGTCGGCGTCGGCATCGTCCCGAACGTGGAACTCGCGGCCGACGCTGGGCTAACTTGCGAAGACGGCATCGCCGTGGACGAACGTTGCACCACCGCGGACCCGGACATCCTCGCCGCCGGCGATTGCACCAATCATCCGAATCCGTTGCTCGATCGTCGCCTGCGGCTCGAGTCCGTGCCGAACGCCATGGAGCAGGCGCGCGTCGCCGCAGCCAACATGGCCGGCCAGGACCGGGTCTACTCGAGCGTGCCCTGGTTCTGGTCCGACCAGTACGACCTCAAGCTGCAAATGGTGGGTTTCTCCGCGGACGGCGACACGGCCGTGACCCGCGGCGACCCGGAGGCCCGCCGCTTCGCGGTATTCCACCTGAAGGACGGCACGCTCGTCGCGGCCGACGCCGTCAACTCACCGCGCGAGTTCATGGCCTGCCGGCAACTGGTCGGCAAGCGCGTCGACGCCGGGCAGCTCGCCGATCCCCTGGTGGAGCTGAAGACGCTCCTCGGCTGACCGGGCCGCCCCGAACGGCCGGCAACACGGGCGCACCACAGCCGCGTGACAGTTGCCATCGCGCACGCGACGGCGACACAATCGGAACCGCGATTCGACCCCGGGAGCGCCCCGCATGGCGGACGTCCTCGACAAGACCACTCGGGAAACGCTCGACCCGAAGCTCAAGGATCTCATCGAGCCGAGCGACCGTCCGCGCAAGGGTTATCTCTACTGCGCGACCTGCGAGCACGTCATCGGCCACGTCGCGGATCGCATCGAGGTCATGGGCGCGCACGAGCACGCCATGACGAACCCCTACGGCGTCACCCACCGCTTCGCCTGCTACGCCGAAGCTCCCGGCGTCGACGTCCACGGCGGCCCCAACGCCGCCGACACATGGTTCCCGGGCTTCAGTTGGCGCCTCGCCTACTGCGAGGGCTGCGGCCGGCACATGGGATGGGTGTTCGAGCGCGCCACGGACAGCTTCTGCGGCCTGATCGTCTCGCAGATCCGCACGGAGTAGGCGCGGCCCGCGTGGCGGGCGATCGAGTAGAATGCGCGGTCGCCCGAAGGAGACGCCACCCGTGCAACTCGACGCCGAACGCTTCGACGTCCTCACGTTCGACTGCTACGGCACCCTCATCGACTGGCAGCGGGGCATCGTGGACTACCTGCAACCGGTCCTGCTGCGCCACGACGTCCACGTCATCGACGACTTCATACTGGAGTTCTTCGCCGAAACGGAGACGGTCGTGCAGGCGGAGGGCGGTCGCTACGAGGACGTGTTGCGAGCGGTGCTGCGCCGTTTCGGCACCCGGCTCGGCTTCGTCCCCACCGAGGAGGAACTCGACGGCTTCCCGGCGAGCCTGGCGGCCTGGCCGGCGTTCCCCGACACCCTCGAGGCCCTCGGACGACTCGCGCAGCGCTTCGAACTGGCGGTGATCTCGAACACCGACGACGCGCTGTTCGCCCGGACCAACGAGACCCTGGGCGTCGACTTCGCACACGTCGTGACGGCGGAGCGCACCGGCGTCTACAAGCCGGACCCCCATGCCTTCGAGGTGGCCCTCGACGCCATCGGCGCGAAGTCCTCCAGCGTACTCCACGTCGCGCAGAGCCTCTATCACGACATCGCCCCCGCAGCCGCCATGGGCCTCGCGACGGTGTGGATCGACCGCAACCGCGGGGGTCCGAGCGCGGCGCCCGAGGCGGACGCCGAACCCACGTGGACCTTCCCGACGCTCGGCGCCTTCGCGGAAGCCGTGCTGGCCTGACGGAACCTGCCCCATGGCCGCGTCCGTCACCATCGAGATCGCGAAGGAGTCCCATCACTTCTCCGCAGCCCATTTCACCGTCTTTTCCCCGACCGAGCGCGAGAACCTCCATGGCCACAACTTCCAGGTCGAGGCCACGTTCGACGGCGTCGTGGGAGCGGGCGGGCTGTGCTTCGACTACAACGTTCCCAAGTCGAAGCTCGCGGAACTCTGCGACGCCCTGGACGAGGTGCTCCTGCTACCCGGCAAGAGCCCGCATCTCGGCATCCTGGAAGAGGGCGAGACCACCGTGGTCGAGTTCGCCGGCGAGCGGCTTTCACTGCCGCGCCGGGACGTGAAGACCCTGCCGCTGCGCAACGTCACGGTCGAGGAACTCGCCCGGTGGTTCCTCGAGGAGTTGCGCGCCGACGAGCGGATCGCGGCCCTGCCCGTGTCGGCGATGACCTTGCGCGTCTCGTCCGGTCCCGGGCAGTGGGCCCGCGCCACCTGGACGGCGGCGGAGTGAACCTCCTGCTCGTCACCGGCGCGTCGGCCGGCATCGGCACGTCCACGGCCGAGGCCTTTCTCGAAGCCGGCTACGCGGTGGTCAACCTCTCGCGCCGCCCCTGCCCCGTCGCCGGCGTGACGCATGTCCGCTGCGACCTGTCCCGCCCGGACTTCCTCGCGGACATCGCCGAAGCGCTCGCGACGCCGCTCGCCTCCGCCGACCGGATCGCGCTCGTGCACAACGCCTCGCGGCTCGTCAACGATACGGCGCTCGCCACGCCGAGCGACGCCCTGCGCGCGATCCTCGAGACCAACGTGGTGGCGGCCAACACTCTGAACGGGCATGTGCTGCCCCACATGGGGCCGGGGTCCTGCATCCTGTATGTCGGCTCCACACTCTCCGAGAAGGCCGTGCCCGGGAGCTTCAGCTACGTCGTGTCGAAGCACGCCATCGTCGGGATGATGCGGGCCACTTGCCAGGATCTCGCGGGGACCGGCGTCCACACGGCCTGCGTCTGCCCGGGGTTCACGGACACCGAGATGCTGCGCGAGCACGTCCCCGACGACGCGATGGCATCCGTATCGGCCATGTCGGCGTTCGGACGGCTCATCGCGCCAGCGGAGATCGCATCCACTTTGCTGTTCGCGGCGGAGAACCCCGTCCTGAACGGCGCCGTCCTGCACGCCAACCTCGGCCAGGTGGAGCGGTGAGCGAGGCCGCCGGGGCGGTACCCGGCATTCCGAGGGACGTCGACCTCACCGAAAGGCGCGAACGCGTCTTCATCGTCCTCGCGGGGTTCTTCCTCTGCGCGATGACCCTGCTCAACGTCATCGGCATCACGCGGTTCATCGAACTCGGTCCGATGACGCTGGCCGTCGGCGTCTTCCCCTATCCCCTGACGTTCCTGTGCACGGACCTCATCAGCGAACTCTACGGCCGGCGCCGGGCCAACTTCCTCGTCGGCGTCGGCTTCGTGCTCAACTTCTTCATCCTCGGCTGCCTCTGGCTCGGCAGCGCGATCCCGGCGGCCGAGGCGCAGCCGCCCTGGCAGGTCCTCGAGCTCGCCGAGGAGGTGGCGATGCCCAACGGCGACGTCATCTCCGGCAGCGTCGAACTCTTCGAACTGATCTTCGCCTGCACGTCAGGGGCGGTGTTCGCCTCGATGCTCGCCTACATCGCCGCGCAGTTCTGCGACGTGCAGATGTTCCACTTCCTGAAGCGGCTGACGCGCGGCCGGCACCTCTGGGTCCGCAACTGTTTCTCGACCCTGACCAGCCAGCTCGTGGACTCGATCACGGTCATCTCCGTGACCTTCGGCGCCGCGTTCCTCGCCGGCGACTTCACCGTCGCCACCATCCTCGTCCTGATCGGGAGCAACTACGTCTTCAAGGTGTTCGTGGCGGTGGCCGACACTGCGCCCTTCTACGCCGGCACGTACTACCTGAAGCGCTACCTGCGGGTGGACAACCTCGCGACCTACTAAGCGCGGATCGCAGGTCGGACCCCAAGACAAGAACGTAGGGGACGGGCTTGTCCCGTCCCGTTTTCGAAACCGTGCACGGACCACCACGGCGGAGACAAGCCCCGCCCCTACGACAGGAGCTGTGCCATCGCCTGGACCGAGCGCTCCGCCGACGCGGCGTCGACGTTGATGCGCAGCCGCGTCACGACCAGGTGGGTCATGCCGAGTTCCTCCTGATAGAGCGCGACCCGATCCCGGACGGCCGCGGGTTCCCCCACCAGCGCCCAGTCGTCCACCGCGGTGGAGAAACGGCGCGCCATGCGCCCGTCCGACTCCGCCGCCATGCGCCGGGCCTGTGCCTCGAGGCCGTCCCTGACCCGGGCGATGAGCCGGGCATCGGCGGACACGAAACACGAGCGCATCACGGGCACTTCGCGCGGAGCCGGCTGCCCGGCTTCCCCGCACGCCTCGACGTGGCGGCGGTAGTTGTCACGCAGCCGGTCCAGCGGCTCCATCGGCGACGCGAGGTAGGGCGCGCCGAGTCGGCCGGCCTGGGCCAAAGCCTTCGGGCCGAAGGCGGCTACCCAGATCGGCGGGTGGGGCTGCTGTACCGGTAGCGGCGCGACAATAACCGGCTCCGCGCCCTCCGTGAGCGCCACGGGCTCGCCCCGCCACGCCCGGATCATGTGATCGAGACACCACTCGAAGATGCGTCGCTTGTCCTTGGGAGACACGGAAAACGCCCCGAGGAGCTGGGACGAGTACCCTCGGCCGACCCCCAGCGTGACTCGCCCGCCGGACAGCCGGTCGAGCACCGCGACCTGCTCCGCCGCCTGCAGGGGATTGCGCAGCGGCAGCAGATAGGACGTGGTGGCGAGGCGCAGCGTCCGGGTGCGCGCCGCGACGGCGGCGAGCAGCATGAGCGGCTCGGGTATGGCGCCCTCGCCCCCGAAATGGTTCTCCGGCAGCCAGAAGGACTCGTACCCCCAGGATTCCGCCAACTCGCCCTGGCGCGCAAGTGTCGCGGCGTCCGCCATGCCGGAGACGATCCAGGGGGTCAGCCCGAGGTGCAGCCTGGTCATTCGGCTCGCCCCATGGAAGAAAGCCCGGGCAGGCCATGCTGCAGCATCCACATCGCCCTGATGGTCGCCCGCACGGCATCCACGTGACGATCCGCCGCGAACGTTTCGTAGAGCGGGTCGCGCTCCAGCAGCACGCAGCGCTCCGCCCGGGTCATCCCCCCGCAATCGAACTCCGCCGACCGGCCGAAGTTGTTGCCAGCCCCACCGTAGCCGCCGAACCCACCCGGGTCGCCAATGCGCCAGAACGCCTGCCAACTGACGGGCAGGCCCGGAATCTGCTCCCGTACGGCCGCCAGGGTCCGGTCCGCCGTGACCGCCAACAGCCCGTCCCAACCGTCCGCGTTCGCCCCGAGATCGGTGCAGTCGTCGCCAACCGCGTCCGAGACGGCGTCGGCATCCACCGGATACCGGTCGAACCGGTCGCTGATGTCCCAGCGCCACCACCGCGCGGTGAACACCGGGACGACATGCGCCGGAGACGTCATGTCCTGCACGTAATTGACGATGCGGCCCAGTCCGGAATAGCGGTCGGCGAGGGCCTCCGCGGCGGCGAGTTCCTCGACCAATCGGTTGAAGTGCTGGTGCATGCGCGTCTGGATGAACCAGAGCATGCTTCTCGGCCGCTGCTCCTCCCGGTCGTAGTAGTTCCAGCGCGTCATCCGCCGGAAGAGGTTGGCCTCGGTCTGGCGGACGTTCGCCTTGGCGATGTAGCGCACCTGCAGGGGGGTCAGGCGCGGCAACGACGCGGCTCCGGCACAGTTGTTGAAATGCTTCGCCGCGATGAAGGTGAGTTCCTGGTGGAGAGACCCTTCGTACGCGCCCGCCGGCGTGCCCGTGAAGGCACAGACGAGCAGGAGCCACGGCAGGGCTCGAACCGCGGGGACGCCCGGTCTCATCCGGCCCGCTCTACCGCGACGCCGGGCGGTTCGGTCAGCCGCGTCAGCGTCTCGTCGGTCATCAGCCCGCGGGCGAGGTCCGCGATCGTCCGACCCGTCCCGGGCCAGGTCCACTCCGGGGCCGCCTCCGCTGCCGGCGTCATCACGAAGCCACGCGCGAGCGCCCGGGGATGCGGCAGCGTCAACCGCTGCGTGCGCCGCACGACATCGCCGAACAGCAGCAGGGCGAGATCGAGTTCGCGCGGCGCGTTCCTGATCGGCGCCATCGAGCGGCCGTACCGGCCCTCGAATGCCTTGAGTCTCGAGAGGAGCCACTCCGGGGACCGGGCGTCCGCGTGGAACGCGGCCACGGCGTTGACGAAGTCCGCCGAACCGGGCGGACAATCGACCGGGCTCGTCCGCCAGAGGGAGGACGCGCGGAACTCGCCCACCGACATCTCCCGCAGGTCCTCGAGGACCCGCGAGACGATGTCCACGCTGGCGCCCCGGTTCGAACCGAGGCCTACCAGAACCCTGACAGCCGTGGTAGAAATCGACCCAACCCGCCATGCGATCCAGGGAGTGCGAAATGAAAGCCGCGGTACTGAGGGAAGTCAACCAACCGCTCGAGATCGAGGACGTGCAGCACGGCAACCCGGGCCCTCGAGAAGTGCTGGTGCGTACGGCGGCGGCGGGCGTCTGCCATTCGGACCTGCACTTCCAGAACGGTTCCTACCCGTACTTCCTGCCAACGATCCTGGGCCACGAGTCCGCCGGCGTCGTCGAAGCGGTCGGCGCGGACGTCACCTACGTCAAGCCCGGGGACCACGTCATCACCTGCCTGTCGGCGTTCTGCGGGCACTGCGAGTTCTGCCTCACCGGCCACATGTCGCTGTGCCAGGAGCCGGAGCTGCAGCGTGGCGGCGACGAGCCGCCGCGTCTCAGCAAGAACGGCGAGTCGATCGCCCAGTTCCTGAACCTCTCCTCTTTCGCGGAGTACATGCTCCTGCACGAGCACGCCATCGCGAAGATCCGCGAGGACATGCCCCTCGACCGGGCGGCCCTGATCGGCTGCGGCGTCACGACCGGCGTCGGAGCGGTGATCCACACGGCCGCGGTGGAGCCGGGCGCCACGGTCGCGGTCATCGGATGCGGCGGAGTGGGCCTTTCGTGCATCAACGGGGCCGCCATTGCCGGCGCGTCGCGGATCATCGCCATCGACACGGCCCCCGGGAAGCTCGATCTCGCCCGCAAGTTCGGCGCCACGGACACCGTCGACGCCAAGGCCGAAGACCCGGTCGGGGCCGTCCGCGAACTCTCGGGCGGCGGCGTGCACTACTCCTTCGAGGCTATCGGCCTGAAAAGCACCACGGAGCAGGCCTGGAAGATGATCCGGAACGGCGGGACCGCCACGGTGATCGGGATGATCCCCGTGGGTACGATGGTGGAGATCCACGGGCCCGAGTTCCTGCGCGAGAAGACGCTGCAGGGCTCCAACATGGGCTCGAACCGCTTTCGGGTGGACATGCCGCGCTACGTCGACTTCTACCTGGCCGGCAAGCTCCATCTCGACGACATGATCTCGAGCCGCATCAAGCTCGAGGACGTCAACGACGCGTTCGCGCAGCTCGAAACCGGGGAAGTGGCCCGCAACGTGATCGTGTTCGACTAAGGGCCGGACCTACCGCAGGTCGATGTTCCCGTACTGCCCGGCGCGGTAGATCCGCAGTCGCACGAGCCGCGCATATCGGATGCGCTGCCAGAGTTCGCTGACGCCGCGCGTGCGGCCCCGGTTCGCGGCGATGATGATGTCGCCACCGCGCAGGCCAAAACGCCAGGCGGCACTCGCGGGCTCCACCTCCGCGACGAGCACCCCGGCGCCCCCGCGCGGGTCGTCGTCCTCCCGGAAGTCCGACAGCACGGATCCCGCCAGGCGGGGGTCCACCCGCGCCCCGGGTACGCTGACCATGCGGCCATCGTCCACGTCGAGCTCGAAAGTCAGCTCGGCGCCGTCGCGCGCGACCTGCAAAGCAACCGTGTCTCCCGCCATGACCACCGCGGACTGTCCGTGAAAGTCCGACACGCGCCGCACGGCACGGCCGTCCATCGCGGTGACGATGTCCCCGGGCTCGACGCCCGCCGCGTCGGCCGCGCTCCCGGGCTCCACCTCGACCACGACCACGCCCTCCGCCGCCTCGCCCCCCAGCGCCGCCGCGAGTTCCGCATCCAGCGCCTGAACGGTGAGACCGATGCGGCCCCGGCGCACCTCGCCGTGCGCGACGAGTTGCCGCATGATGTCGGCGACCATGTTGCTCGGGATCGCGAAGCCGAGCCCGACGCTGCCGCCATACCGGGTCGGCGAGACGATGGCGGTGTTGATGCCGACCAACCGCCCGGAGAGGTCGACCAGCGCCCCTCCCGAGTTGCCGGGGTTGATGGACGCGTCGGTCTGGATGAAGTCCTCGTAGCCCTCGATGCCGAGGCCGCTGCGCCCGAGCGCACTGACGATGCCGGACGTGACTGTCTGATCGAGGCCGAACGGGTTGCCCACCGCCACCACGAAGTCCCCTACCCGTAACGCCCCCGAGTCGGCGAACTCCAGCGCCGTCAGGTCCTCTCCCTCCACCTGCAGCACGGCGAGATCGACC
>VXNE01000331.1 GCA_009840715.1 Gammaproteobacteria bacterium | reverse complement strand
GCTACGAAGTGGATTTCCTCGCACGGGCGGTCGACCGACCGCCGGAACTGATCCAGGTGTGCGCCGGGCTGTCGGACCCGGATACGGCGGAACGCGAGTTTCGGGCGCTCACGGATGCAGCCCGGCAGTGGCCGGACGCAACGCGCCGCGTGCTGACCGTCGCCGACCGGGAAGCTCCCTTTCCCGCCCCCGACGGCGTGATCGTGCAGCCGGCCTACGAGGGGATGCTCGAATGACGACGCGCCTCCTCCCCCGGCGCGCCGCAGATCGATGATGGTCTGGACCGTCATCCTCGCCGCCGTGCTCGGCACGGCCATCCTGTCCGGCGTGCTCGGCATGACCGGGGGTCTGATCCTCATGGGAGTGCTGGTGCTGGTGCTGCCCGTCGCCGCCGCGATGATCGTGCACGGCGCTGTGCAGGCCGCCTCCAACGGCGCGCGCTGTTTCTTCCTGCGCAAGCACATCCAGTGGAGGATCGTCCCGCCGTATGCCGCGGGCGCTGCCCTGGTGGTCGCGGGATTCGCCGCGGCGACCGTGGTGCCGGACCCTGGGGTGGTCCTGATGCTGATCGGCGCCTTCCCCTGGCTCGCCCGCATGACGCCGCGCTTCGCGGCGCTCGATGTCAGGAGGCCGGCAACCGCCTTCGCCTGCGGCGTCACGGTGACCGCGGCGCAACTCTTCGCCGGCGCCTCCGGACCGTTGCTCGACGCCTTCTACCTGCACTCCTCCCTCGACCGCTTCGAAGTCGTGGCCAGCAAGGCCTTCACGCAGACGCTCGGGCACTTGGCGAAGGTCGGCTACTACGCGTTCCTGGTGGGAGGCGCCGGCGGTGCGATCGAAGTGCCGGCATGGCCGCTCGTGCTGGCCTGCCTGGTCGCTGTCGGCGGCGCGCGGATCGGAACGCGCCTCCTCGCCCGCCTGCGGGACGACCGCTTCCGCCGCATCAGCGGCTACGTGATCCTCGCGCTCGGGGCGGTGTGCGTCGTGCGCGGGGCCCTCGAGACCTTCGGTTGATCGCCCCGTTCGGGAGGCCCGTTCAGTCGACCGGGCGGACTACCAACAGCAGGTCGCCGGCGTTCACCTGCTGGCCGCTCGAGACGTTGATGCGGGCAACGACATAGGCGCAGTCGCCGTACAGGTCGTCTTCCGGCGTGTTGAAGTCGCGCAGCCGTAGCGGCGAGAAGATCTTGAACGCCTCGAGCTGACACAGGATGTCGTCGAGGCCCACGCGCTGCCCCACCTCGACGAAGTCGGGTTCGGCCGGGGACGGCGCCGAGTAGAAGATGCCGGTCGACGGCGACAGCACGCGCAGCTCGTCGCTGCCCTCGATGGCGATCGCGTCGCGGCCGATGCCGCGCGCGTCGTCTCCGGCCGCCGCCTCGATCTCCTCGATCATGGAGGCGGCGTCGGTGCGCTCGAGAAACCGGGGCAGGTACCCCGTGTCGTAGTCCCCGGCCCGGAACACCGGGTCCCGCAGGACGCGCCTGACGAGGGGCACGTTGGTCGCGATCCCGCCGATCCGCACGTCGTCGAGATACGCCGCCAGGCGGTCGGCCGCCTCGTCCCGGTCGCCGCCGCCCGCGATCACCTGCGCGATCATGATGTCTGACTAAGGGGAGACGAACTTGCCCTCCCCCGCCATGCTGATCACGTCGATGTGCTCCGCCTCCGGCATCTCGCATGCCGTGATGGCGCCCGGGCTCGGATGGAATTGCAGCCCTCCGGCCGCCCCCGCCGTCACCCGCTCCGCGTTGATGCGGGCCTCGATGGCGTAGCCGTCACGGCCGATCTCGAGTGCGTCGATCGTCTCTCCGGCGGCGATGCGGAACTGCTCGCCCACGATGTCGACCCCCGAGACCTGCTCGGTCACCGGATGCTCGACCTGCAGGCGCGTGTTCATCTCCATGAAGTAGACCTCGCCGGCCTCCATGTCGTAAATGAACTCGACCGTACCGGCGCCGACGTAGCCCACCTCGCAGGCGATCGCCGCGGTGTGCTTCATCACCTCCTTGACGAGGGGCTCCGGCAGCGCCGTCGAAGCCGACTCCTCGATGACCTTCTGCTTGTCGCGCTGCACGCTGCAGTCGCGCAGCCCCAGCACGCGGGTGTTGCCGGCGTGGTCGCGCAGGAGCTGGGCCTCGATGTGGCGCAGGGACGTCACGTACTTCTCCAGGTACACGTCCCCGTTGCCGAACGCGGCCCGCGCCTCCGCGGAGACGCGCTGGAACAGTTCATGGAACCGGTCGCGCGACTCCACCACCTGGATGCCCTTGCCGCCGCCGCCGTGCACCGCCTTGATGAGCACCGGATAGCCGATCTCGTCGGCGACCTCCGCCGCCCGGTCGGCGTCGGTGACGATGCCGTGACTGCCCGGGACGACCGGCACGCCGAGCCGCATGGCGGTGCTGATGGCGTTCGACTTGTTGCCCATCGTCTCCATGCTCGAGACCGGCGGGCCCACGAAGTTGATGCCGTGGGAACGCACGAGTGCGGCGAACTGGCTGCTCTCGGACAGGAAACCGATGCCGGGGTGCAGGGCGTCGACCCCCTCGTGCTCGGCGATCGAGAGCACGGAGAGCGCGTTCAGGTAGCTCTCGTCCGGCGTGGCGCCGCCGATGCACACCAGGGCGTCGTCGTCCCCCAGCATGTCCGCGGGGACGCTCTCCATGTCGGGGTCGGACTGCACGAGCACCACCTCGATGCCCCAGCGCTGGGCGACCCGGATCAGCTTGACGGCCGTGCAGCCGCGCGCGTGTACCAGCACCTTGGACACCGGCCGGACCAGGTCCTCCTCGCTGGCGCGCGGGCGGGCGCCGGTCGCCGCCGGTGCGTGCCGGTCGAACACGCCGGCCATCACCAGGCGGACCACCTCGACCACGGTGTCTTCCGGGACCGGAATGTCCGGGTCGATGGCCCGCAGCGCATCGTCGAGATCCGGCAGGAAGGGGTGCTTGACCAGGCCCTGCATCGCGCCGGGCTTGTGCCAGAGGTAGTTCGAGAGGATCGAGTCCGAGGGCAGGTTCGACGGGACGACGATCTGCCCGGCGAAGGGCATGCTCGTCCCGGAGAAGTAGTAGGTCTGCACCAGCGGGTGCGTGACGAAGCTCGCCTGCGCACCGCCGGTGCAGTCGCCGTAGCCGAACACGATCACCGGCAGCTCGTGGTCGCGGATAAAGCGCGTCAGCCGGTCGTTGATGGCCGCCATCGAGAAGAGTGCGCCGGCCCCCTCCTTCGTCTGCATGCCGCCGGACGAGATGAAGCAGATTAGGGGCAGCCGCTGCTCCGCACAGTGCACGAGCAGCTTGCAGAACTTCTCGGCGCTCGCCATGTCGAAGGCGCCGGCCTGGAAGTCGGCGTTGGAGATCACGGTGCCGACACGCAAGCCGCCGGCGCCGTCCTGGAACGTGCCGACGCCCGTGATCACGCCGCAGGGAGTGGTCTCCCGGGCGAGAGCGGCCTCGATGGACAGGCGCAGCCCCGGGAACTCGCACGGGTCCGAACTCAGGAGGTCCGGGAAGAGTTCCTCGAAATCCGTGAAGAACGCCTCGACGAACGCCGACGAGCCCGTCGCCCGGCGTCTCTTGAAGCTCTGCAGGGCGTTCTGGATGCGCAGGTCCCGGTAGGCGATCGTCAGGCGGTTCCAGAAGTCCTTCTTCCTGCCGATGTTGCGCGGCGAGATGCGCTCGTCGTAGCGCTTGCCGTCCCACTCCGAGTTCAGCCAGGAGACGAGGAGTTTCTCGAACAGGAACGTCACCACGACGAACAGGGTGTCCGAGAGGTGTGCGAACGCGCTCTTCTTCCACTCCTCGACCGCGCGCAGGAAGTCGCCCGAGCCGCGGGTGCCGTCGATACGCAGGAACCAGTCGAAGAACCGCGTACGCAGGGCTTCCACCGACTCGTCGCCGGCCGCGCCACTGGCGGCGGTCTCGAAGGCGCTGCGCACGAGTTCGCTGAGCGTCGACTTCGAGAGGCTCCGGGTCCGTTCCGCTTCCTCGGCGATCGAGTCGAGGCTGTCGATGATGCGATCGTAGACCCCGTCGAAGAGCAGGAAGTTCCGGCACTCCTCGATGAAGTCCTCGCGCAGGTCGTCCTCGAGCAGGATGTCGAGGACGGTGAGGTCGCCGTCGACCCCGGGCCCGTCGCCGGCTTCCCGTTTCCCCAGAAAGCGGCCGAAACGTTCTTCGAAGACGAGCCGGTTGACCACGATGGGCGACGGCGCCCACGACATGGCCTCGCGCGTGCGCGTGCCGAGTTCCGCCGTCGGCACCGCCTCCGCCATCGACCCTTCGGTCAACGCCAGGTTGATCTCCGCCGTGAGCTGCGTCCGCACGTATGCGTCCGCCTTCTCGTCGAGGTGGTCGCTCGCCAGGAGCTTCTTGCCCTCGTGCGTGAAACGCTCGTGCAGGGTGGCGCCGAGCGCGCCGTCGGCGGCGATCGCCGCGAGCAGCGGGTACGGGTCTGGGATGTCCGCCGTACGCAGGAGCGCCCGGGCGTCGGCGGCATTGTCCAGGTAGTGCCGCAACTCGCGGAAGTTGCCGGCAGCGTCGGACTTCCAGCGGTTGTACAGGTACATCCCGACGGTGCCGAAGAGGTTGGCGCGCGCCTCACGGAAGTTCTTCTGGGGCTCGCCGCGGAAGAACTGCGCGAAGCGGCCGCGCTCGTCGTGCAGGGCGTCCTTGCGCTCGCCGTACTGCTTCCACGTCCGCGCGAGGCCGTCGTCGTACCGCACCCGGTCCGCGTCCTGCATCCACTTCAAGAAGACGCGGCGGCGCTCCCGGTCGGCGCGCGCGGCCAGTTCGCCCTTCGGCAGTTCCTGCGAGGCGAGCCGGCCGTACTGCTGCGAGGACGTCGCGTGGATGCGCCGACGGCACGCGAGGTAGCGCAGGTACCGATACGCGACGCCGAATACGTTGACGTACTCCGTCGGCGTTCGCGTCAACTTCATGGCGGCGCTCTCCTGCAGGCGCTGCAGGGTCTTGGACGGGTGCAGGTAACGTTCCAGGCTGCGCCGGTAGTGGTCGAGGATGTAGGGGTTGTCGGCGACGAACGCCTTGGTGCGGTCCTCGACGGAGACGATCCCGGACACGATCGCCAGGCGGAAGTTCTCGAAGTGGGCCCCGTCCTCCCCGGGCGAGTAATCGATCACGCCGTCGATGTTCCCCTGGGCGTGCAGTTCGCACGGCGAGAGGCCCACGTGCTTGGCGCACTCCTGCCACGAGAGATTGAGCCGCCGCGCAATGCTGGCGAGGCTCTTCGGCTGGATGGTGCTGAACACGCCGTCGCGCACCGACAGGATCATGTTGCTTGCGGCGAGCGGAATGGCGCCACCCGAGTACCCGAGGCCGAGCACGATGCCCAGGTTCGGCACGGTGACGTTCGACATCTCGGCGATGAGGCGCGAGATGCTGTGCGCCTGGTTGTCCCGGTTCGCCTCCGCCTCCGCGTCGGCGCCCGGCGTGTCCATGAGGCTGACGATCGGCAGGGCGCGCTTCGAGAACTCCTGGATGTGGGCGGCGGCGGCCAGGTGATGCTCGGGCCCCCAGACGCCGTTCTTCACCGAACGGTCCTGGGCGATGAACCCGACCTGGCGCAGCTCGCCGTCGAAGTCCATGCGTACCGTCGCCGCATAGAATGGCCCGTCCCGCACCTCCGACGAGACCTCCCCCAGGCGCCGGACGACCTCCGGGGCGGCCTGGCGCCGCACGTCCTCCGCACCGGACACGACCGCCTCGATGTAGGAGTCGATGTCCATGTTCGCGAGGGCCTCGCAGCGCCTCGCGATGTCCGCCTCACCGAGCAGCCCGCGCATGCCGGGGTGTTCCCCGGCGCCCTGGTCCGGAAACAGGGAGAAGTCCTGGGCCAGGCTTTCCGCTATGAGGAAGAGCTGGTCGCCGGCAGCGGCTGCGTTTTCCATACGGACGGCCGGTGCTTTCCCACGTGCCCAAAAGGTGCGCTACTCTAATGTAATCCTCCGCAAATCCGCAAACTTGGACGCGGTTCTTCATGAGCGCTCAATCCCTGTCCATCGCGGTCCTCACGGTGTCCGACACGCGCACGCCGGCGAACGACACGTCGGGCGACCTGCTCTGCGCCAGCCTCGCCGAGGCCGGTCACCGGCTGGCGGA
Organism: Gammaproteobacteria bacterium; assembly: GCA_009840715.1. Lineage (GTDB taxonomy): Bacteria > Pseudomonadota > Gammaproteobacteria > Pseudomonadales > Azotimanducaceae > VXNE01. Next base: position 3,593 of record VXNE01000331.1, on the reverse strand, counting down.
CCGCGCCATCGAGACGGACGACGTCTACCGCATCCGCGCACGGGTGTCCGCCTGGATCGCGGATCCGGCCGTCGAGGCCGTCCTGACCACGGGAGGCACCGGTTTCACGGGACGCGACAGCACGCCGGAAGCCCTCGGGCCCCTCTTCGACAAGACCATCGACGGGTTCGGGGAACTCTTCCGCCAGGTCTCCCTCGAGGAGATCGGCAGTTCCACGATCCAGTCGCGCGCCGTGGGGGGCATCGCCAACGGGACACTGATCTTCGCATTGCCGGGATCGACCAACGCGTGCCGCACCGGTTGGGAGAAGATCCTGCGCAACCAGCTCGACATCGACTTCCGGCCGTGCAATTTCGCGGAGCTGATCCCGCGTTTTCGCGAAGCCTGAGGCCGGGCGTCCCGCACCCCCCACTCACTCCCGAACAGCAGGAGATACCGTGAACGAAGTATTCGTCGTCGCCGCCCAACGTACGCCCATGGGCAGCTTTCTCGGCAACCTGGCCGACCGGTCCGCACCGGAGCTCGGCGCACATGCCATCGGCGCCGCCGTCCGCGCCGCGGGGACGGACCCCGCAGCCATCGACGAGGTGCTCATGGGCTGCGTGATCAGCGCCGGTCTCGGCCAGGCGCCGGCGCGCCAGGCCATGCGGCTCGCGGAGATACCGGACCACGTCGGCGCGACGACGGTGAACAAGGTTTGCGGCTCCGGGATGAAGGCGACGATGCTCGGCACGGACCTGATCCGCGCCGGTAGCGCGCGCAGGGTGGTGGCCGGCGGCATGGAGAGCATGAGCAACGCCCCCTACCTCCTCGCCAAGGCCCGCCGGGGGCAGCGCATGGGGCACGGCGAACTCGTGGACGCGATGTTCCTCGACGGGCTCGAGGACGCCGAGACCGGCGGCTCCATGGGCAGCTTCGCCCAGTCTACGGCCGACCGGCACCAGGTGACCCGGGAGGAGATGGACGCCTTCGCCATCGGCTCGCTCACGAAGGCGCTCTCCGCCATGGAGGACGGCGCCTTGGGCGCGGAGATCGCGCCGCTGGCCGACGTGGACGAGGACGAGCAGCCGCGGCGCGCGCGCATGGACCGGATCCCGTCGCTGCGTCCCGCGTTCGCGAAGGACGGCACGATCACCGCCGCGAACGCGAGTTCCATCTCGGACGGCGCTTCCGCGCTGGTCCTGGCCGGCGAGGACGCGTTGGGCGACGCAGAGCCGCTCGCCCGCATCGCCGGGCACGCCACCCACTCGATCCACCCCTCCGAGTTCACGATCGCCCCCATCGGCGCCATCGAGAAGCTGCTGGCGCGCGTCGGCTGGAGCAAGGACGAGGTCGACCTGTTCGAGATCAACGAGGCGTTCGCGATGGTCACGATGCTCGCCATCCGGGAACTCGGACTGGACCCGGAGACGGTCAACCTTCACGGCGGGGCATGCGCCCAGGGACACCCGATCGGATCCACGGGCAGCAGGCTCATCGTCACGCTGGCCCACGCCCTGCGCGCGACGGGCGGCAAGCGGGGCGTCGCGGCCCTGTGCATCGGGGGCGGCGAGGCCACGGCAGTCGCCATCGAGCGCGCCTGATCGGCGCGTCAGCATGCTCGCAAGACCCTATGCGGGGGAAGCCGATCTCCCCTGCATGACGGCCTTCGCCGCCCACAACCTCGATGCGCGGCGCGGGCGTTCCTCCTGGCACCCCGGCGACATCGTCTGGATGATGCTCACGCACAGTCACATGGGCCTGTTCGACAACCGTCGGGACATACGCCTGTGGCTGAACGATGCTGGCGACTGCCTTGCGCTCGCCTGGTTCTACGGTCCCCGATTCGCCCGCTTCGAGGTACGTCCCGACCATCCGGACCTGGGCGAGGAAGTGCTCGGCTGGATCGAAGACCACGTCCCCGTCATGAACCCGGGCCAGGACGTCCGCCTGCGCATCGACGCGATGGACGACGACGCGGCGAAGTGCGAACTGCTCGCCCGCGCGGGCTACCACGCCGGAAGCCGCTTCGGCGAGGTGCTTTGCGCCGAACTCGACGGGTTCGGTCCGGAACACGCCGTCCCCGACGGCATGGAGGTCCACGACTGCGTCGAGGTCGACGAGCACGCGCGCGCGCAGTGCCATCGCGACGCCTGGAGTTCGCTCGACCATATCGGCCGGCCGGACGCGGTCTCGCAGTTCCACGACCACATCTACCGCGCGCTGCGCCGGGCCATCCGCTACAACCCGGAACTGGACCTGGTGGTCGCCACGGCGGACGGCGCGTTGGCCGCCTGCAGCATCGCCTGGGCCGACGACGAGAGTCGCTTCGGTGTGTTCGAACCCGTGGGTACCCGGCCCGCCTGGCGCGGTCTGCGCCTGTCCGCGATCCTCGTGGAGCAGTCGATGCTGCGCCTGCGGGAGCGCGGCATGAGGCATGCCTATGTCATGTCCTCGGAATCGAACAATCCCACCGCCTACAGGGCGTATCGTCGGTCCTTCGATCCGATCGGAAGGCAGCGCTTCCACTACCGGGATTTCGCATCATGAACAGGACCACAATCGGCTTTCTCGCCGGCATCGCGATCGGCGGCGTCATCGGCATCGCGGCCGGCGCCGGCGGCATGCTGGTGGCGTTTCCCTTCCTGTTCCCTCCCCCGGCCGTCAACGAGACCGTCGCCGCGATGGCCGGGCGCGACGTGGCCGTGCTCCAGGAGACCCGCTTTCGGGAGGGCACCGCCGGACAGGACGCGGCGCACTGGGGACGCGGCGGCGTACGCACCTACCGCAGTGACGACGGCGATGTGCTGATCGAGCTGCAGCCCGACTTCGAGGTCGGCCCGGGACCCAACTTCTGGGTCTACCTCAACACGCGCCGCGGGATCGACGACGAGGCCGATTTCGAGGCCGATGAAGGCCGACAGCGTATCGCGCGCCTGAAGAGCTTCACGGGGTCACAGGTCTACCGCGCGGACGCGGACGCGTTCGCGGCCGCCGGGGCCGTCACCATCTGGTGCGAGAGCTTCGGGCAGTACATCGCGTCCGCAGACCTGTAAGCGGCAGGAGCCCCGCGCTGACCCGCGTCGCTCTCAGGTCGCCACCACCAGGAGCCCACCAACGGCACCTCGGAGAACTCCGTGAGAGCTCCGCGCTTCGCATCGCAGTACGCCCTACCGGATGTAGAAAAAGAGCGGTTACCAGATGAACCCCTTCGGGCACATCGCGGAGGTCCGGATGCAGTTTTCCCGCGTCACGGTCGACCCGGACCAGATTGGGGGGAGTGCCCTGCATTCGCGGCCTTCGGATACCCGTCGCCACCATCGTGGGGCTACTGGCTCAAGGCATGAGCGCGTCGGATGTGTTGGACGACTACCCCGACCTGCGACCAGACGACATCGGTGAGGCGCTCAGCTACGCCGCTGCGGCAGTCAACGAAAGGCAGATTCCACTGACGGCACCCCTCTGAGGTTCCTTGTCGACAACGCGCTGCCGCCGCGGCTCGCGACCGGGCTCCGCACGGCTGGCCACGACGCAATCCAGGTCCGCGACATTGGCTACCAGTCCGCCGACGACACGGTGATATTCGAGAGGGCGGCGCAGGAGGAACGCGTCGT
>VXNE01000301.1:9471-9746 GCA_009840715.1 Gammaproteobacteria bacterium | reverse complement strand
CGAGGGAGGAGCAGGAAGAGAGCGTGTTCCGGCTGGCGGAGCGGACCGCGGAACACCTCGGGATCCCCGGGGCGGTGCGGCGGGACCACGTGGTCGCCGACTCGGGCTACGTCGGACCCGGTTACGGTCTCCCCGCGTCGGACACGCTCGAGGCGATCCGGCTGTTCGCCCGTACCGAGGGCATCCTGCTGGACCCGGTCTACACGGGCAAGGCCGCTGCTGGCCTGATCGCGCTCGTGCGCGAAGGCCGTTTCGGCGCCGACGACAACGTGGTG
>VXNE01000301.1:5086-9461 GCA_009840715.1 Gammaproteobacteria bacterium | reverse complement strand
GGCCCGCGGGGTGTGGTCGCCTCCGTGGGGGTTGTCATGCCCGGACCCGCCGCCCAACGACGACGCCGACCACATCCGGATGCTCGTGGACAGCAATCCCCACGTGCCGTCGCGGATCGAGGCATTGATCGACCGCACCGGCGAGAGTCCGGTGCCGTGCCTCGTCGAGATGGCGAGGGGCCTCGAGCGGCAGGGCGCCGACTTCCTGGTCATCCCCTGCAACACGGCGCACCACTACCATGCGGAGGTGGCGGCGGCCGTGGACGTTCCCGTCCTGAACCTGATCGAGCTGACCGCGCGTGACGCCAACCGACTGCGTCCCGACCTGACCCGGGTTGGTCTCCTCGCCTCCACGGCCCTCCAGCACATCCGTCTCTACGAACCCTGGTTCGAGGAACCAGGCGTGCGTGTCCTGTATCCGGGATCGGACGTTCAGCAGGAGTTGATGGAGTTGATTCGTGCCGTCAAGGCGGGGCGTTACACCCCGGGGCAAGTCGCGGCCTGCGACCGCGCCGCGGAGGATCTCCGGGCCCTGGGCGCGCAATGCCTGGTCGTCGCCTGCACGGAGCTGTCGGTGGTCGTCGAACGGCTTAACACCGACCTGCCGGTCTGCGACGCCGCGGACGTGCTGGCGCGGGCCGTCATCCGCGAGGCCCTCGGATGAGGAGTCAGGCGCTGCGCTTCATGGACCACTCGAGGGTCCGGTCCAGCGCTGTCTGGAACTTGGTGAACATCTCGTCGGTCTGGTCCTCCGTGATGATCATCGGCGGGCAGAAGCCGGCCGTATCGCCCATGGCGCGCAACAGCAAGCCCTGTTCGATGCACTGCTCCCCCAGGTAGTTCGCCAGGGCGTCCTCCTCCCCGAAGTTCCGAATGTCGCTGCGGTCCTTGGCGAGCTGGACGGCCCCCATCAGCCCGGCGCCGCGGGCATCCCCCACGAGTGGATGTTCCAGAAACCCGCGCAGCCGCTCCTGGAACTGCACGCCCAGCCTGGCCGCGTGGTTGTAGAGGTCGAGTTCTTCGAGAAGCTCCAGGTTGCGCAACGCCACGGCCGCGCAGACGGGATGGCCGGAGTAGGTGAACCCGTGCGCGAACATGCCCAGTTCGTCGCTGCGCGCCTCGAACGCCTCGTACATGTAGTCCGGGATCACCACGGCGCTGACCGGCAGGTAGCCGGACGAGAGCGACTTCGCCAGCGACATCGTGTCCGGCTCGAGCCCGACCGTCTGGCAGCCGAACGGATTGCCGGTACGGCCGAAGCCCGTGATCACTTCATCGGCGATGAAGAGTATGTCGTGCCTGCGGAGGACTTCCTGCACGCGTTCGTGGTAGCCCTGCGGGGGGATCACCACGCCGCCCGACCCGATGATGGGTTCGCCGATGAACGCCGCTATGGTCTCGCCGCCCTCGCGTTCGATCAGGTCTTCGAGTGACGCGACGATCCGGTCGAGGAACTGTGCCTCCGTCTCTCCGGGCTTCCCCTCGCCGTAGTAGAAGGGATAGTCGGTGTGCAGGATGTTGTCGATGGGCAGGTCGAACGCGTTGTGAAACGGCGCGAGGCCGGTGAGCGAACCGGCGCCGATGGTCGAGCCGTGGTAGGTGTTCGTACGGCTGATGATTTTCTTCTTCCCAGGCCGGCCGACGGCGTTGTTGTAGTACCACGCGAGCTTGATCTGCGTGTCGTTCGCGTCGCTGCCGGACATGCCGAAGAAGACCTTGCCCGCGTCGAACGGCATCATCCCCTTGATCTTCTCCGCGAGCAGCACGGCCGGTTCGTGTGAGTTGCCGCCGAAGATCGAGAAGTAGCTCAGGTTCTCCATCTGCTCCTTCGCGACGGCAGCGAGCTCCCGGTTGCCGTACCCAATCGCCGTGCACCACAGCCCCGCGGCGCACTCGATGTACTGCTTGCCGTTCGCGTCCCAGGTGTAGATCCCTTCCGCACGCGTATGGACGTTCGGTCCGTCCTTGCGAAGCTGGCGGATGTTCGTGGTCGGGTGCATCAGGTTGTCGAGGTCCCTGGATTGCAGGGATCCCGGGGCAAACCGGTCGTCCACTGTCGGCTCGCTGATCGCGCTGGTCTTCGTAGTCATGGTTCGTCCTTTCGTCATGCATCACTGGGCGGCGGGCGCCCCGTAAGCGGCCCACGCGCGGTCGATGACATACGCCTGGAGCGCCCGGGAGTCGTCCGCGCTCATCCCCTCGGCGCCGAATCCCGGCATCCCGGCCGCCGCGCGCGTGCCTTCTCGCACGACCGGGTCCCACTCCTCGTGCGCGCGCGGCGGCATGTAACGCAGGTCCGGCAGCGCGCCGCCGAGGGCGCGGGAGCCCACTCCGAGGGCATGGGCGCCGTGGCAGCCGCTGCAGGCGTACGCCGCCCAGAGCGCTTGGCCCGCGGCGACCTCCTCGGCGTTTCCGATGCGCGCCGGCGGCTCAGGTACCGGTGCCGGGGGCGTCGGGGCAGGCATCGCCGCGCTGCCACCGAGCTTGAACGCAAGCACGCGGGCGGGGCCGCGCGCGTGGGGCGCCGCGGTGCGGGACTCGGCGCTCCCGACGATGCCCCCGGAACGGCCGATCGCCACCAGGACATGTTGTTCCTCGCCGACGCGGTAGCTGACCGGCGCCGCCTGGATGGAGGAGCCGGTCTCGACGGCCCAGAGCCGCGCGCCGGTATCCGCGGCGTAGGCGCGGAACTCCCCGGTCGCCGTGCCCTGGAATACCAGGTTGCCGGCTGTCGACAGCACGCCGCCGTTGTAGGGGATGGGATGGTCGACCCTCCAGCGCGTTTCCCGGGCGACGGGGTCCCAGGCCAGCAGGCGCCCGGCGTCCGGCGGAACTTCCTCGTCGGGGCCGTACCCGAGCGTTTCGATGGCGACGCCCAGGCCGATCATGTCGCCGCCGGAATAATCGGAGGGCATGTCGGCCACCGGGATGTAGACGAGGCCCGTGAGGGGGCTGTAGCTCATGGGCTGCCAGTTGTGGCTCCCCCAGACGTTGGGCCAGACGCGCACCGTCGCCCCGGACGCGTCCGCGAAGTACTGCGCCTCCGGGTTCACGATGGGGCGCCCGGTCTCGATGTCGATGCCGCTCGCCCACGTCACCGTCGCGATGGGGTCCGCCGAGAGCAGCCGGCCGGTGTGCGCGTCCAGCACGTACAGGAAGCCGTTCTTCGGGGCCTCCAGCACCACCCGGCGCGGGCTCCCCTGGATGGTGAGGTCCGTGACGATCTTCGGCATCGTCGCGTCGTAGTCCCAAGCGTCTTCCGGGACGGTCTGGTAGTGCCACCGATAGTCGCCGGTGGCAGCGTCGACCGCGACGACCGAATTGGTGAACAGGTTGTCCCCCGGCCCGCGCATGGCCACGTTCAGCGGCAGGGTGCTCGCCGTGCCGAAGATGACCAGGCCGGTCACGGGGTCGTACCGGATTCCGTCCCACACGGCGCCGCCGCCGGCCTGCGCCCAGCCGCCGGTCCAGGTGCCCGACGCCATCTCCAGGGCCTCGTTCTCGAAGCCGTTCGCGGGATCGCCCGGGACCGTCCAGAAACGCCACAGTTCCTCTCCGGAAGCGGCGTCGAACGCCGCGACGGAACCGCGCGCGGCGGTATCGGAGCCAGCGTAGCCCATGTAGACCCGTCCGCCGCCGACCCGGGGCGCGCCGGTGATCCCGGGGCCCATTCCCTGCATGGGGTCGCATACCTGCGCTTCCCAGATGGGCTCTCCGGCCGCCGCGTCGATCGCGACGAGCCGGCAGTCGCCGGTGCCGACGTAGACGCGACCCTCCCAGACGGCGGCGCCCCGGGTCCCGCGCGACCATCTGTAGTTGCCGAACCCCAGGCCGCGGCGCACCGGGGGGGCTACCTGCCAGCGGCGCGCGCCGCGCGCGGCGTCGAGGGCGTAGACGACGCTGCGGATGCCCGTGAGGTACACGACCCCGTCGATCACCAGGGGCTCCGCCGAGAGGCCGATGGGGCTCGGGATGTCCGTCGCCCAGGCGAGGCCCAGCTCGCCCACGTTCGCCTCCGAGATCCGCGACTGCGGACTGAAGTGCTCGCCGCTGAACCGGCCTCCGTTGACCAGCCAGTTGTCGCCCGAATCGGCTTCGGCCAACACGCGGCTCTCCGTCACCTGGCCGGCGACGGGGCCTGCGGGCTCGGCCGCATCTGGCGCCGGGGGGCGCTCGCAGGCGGCGAGCAGCAGAAGCCCCGCGAGAGGGATGCACAGGGAGCGGCAGCGCACGGCGATCCTCCTGTCCTGGCGCACGTAGCGGTCGGTCCGCCGAATGTAACAGCCGCTGAAGGCGGGTGATATAGTCCGATATAGCGTTTTTGGGGGAAGGGGTTTCATGCGCAACCGTTATGGATACCTGTGGTCTCCACGGC
>VXNE01000301.1:0-5076 GCA_009840715.1 Gammaproteobacteria bacterium | reverse complement strand
CGCCGCCGCCTTGGCCGCCTGCTTACTGGCGCGCGCCAGCGTGGCGGAAGACGCGGCCGACGCGGGCGCGGAGCGCGGGGCGGTCATCGAGGAGGTCGTCGTGACAGCTCAGAAACGCGCGGAAAACCTGCAGGATGTCCCGGTCGCGGTCACGGCGCTCACCAGCGAAGACCTGGAGGTGGCCCGCCTTCGCAACATCAATGAGTTGGCGGACCTTGTTCCCAACATGAGCGAACTCCCGTTCAAGGGGGACGGAACGCCCGTTTTCTCCCTGCGGGGCCTGTCGATGGCCGACTACAGCTTCCACCAGCAGAGCCCCGTCGCCGTGTATGTCGACGAGGTCTACAAGGGCAACCAGGCGCTGAACGCCGTGCCGCATTTCGACCTCGATCGCATCGAGGTCCTGCGCGGCCCGCAGGGCACGCTGTACGGCAACACCACGACCGGCGGCGCGGTGAACATCATCACCCGCCGGCCCCAGATGGAGAACGAGCATTACGTGACCGTGGGCGCCGGCAACTTCAGCCTGCTGGAGACCAGCGCGGCGTTCAACGTCGTGCTCACGGACACGCTCGCGGTACGCCTGGCGGGCACGTACGCCGATTCCGACGGCTGGCTCGAGAACGTGAATCCCGGTGTCGACGACGGGTACGGCGCCGATTCGCGGGCGGTGCGCCTGAGCGCGCTCTGGCAACCGAGTGACGATGTGGAGGTGCTGCTCCGGGCGACGAGCGGGAAGTCCGATCCGGTGAACTGGGGCGTGAAGGTGTTCGAGGAGCAGGCGCCCGTCTGGTACGGCCTTCACGACCTCTACTACGCGTTCGGCGGGTCCGCGCTGCCGGCTCCGACGCAGGCCGGTCTCGACTTCCACGAGTTCAACTCCGAACAGGACACGAGGCGCCTGATCGACTCGGACTCCGTGTCCGTGCGGGTCGACTGGGACGTCGATGAGCGGTTTGTCCTGACCTCGATCACGTCCTGGGACGACGGCGAAGCCTTCAATCCCGACGAGAGCGACGGCATGCTCGCCCGGGCCAACGCGAACGAGCTGCACGTGGCAGCCAGGCAGGTCTCGCAGGACCTGAGGCTGACGTCGAACCTGGAAGGTCCGTTCAACTTCGTGACGGGCCTCTACTATTACTCCGATGACCTGGACGTCAACAACCGGATCGGACTGTTCCTGGACGTCGACTTCAACCTCGACGGCGCCGTCGACTTCAACGACTGCCTGGATCCGCTGGCCGTCGCCTTCGGTTTCCCGCCGAGCGCCGCCGGGGCGGGCACGGAAGCGCTCTTCAACAGTCTCGGGTTCAGCCTCGCCGGCTTCGCGACGCTGGGTTGCTACGCGACCAACTCGTTCGGGCAGGAGCGGGACAGTTGGGCGGCGTACTTCGACGGCGGCTACGCGCTGAACGACGCGCTGACGCTGCGTTTCGGCCTCCGCTATACGGACGACGAGTCGACGCAGACGGACTTCAACGCGCACCTGGCCGGGCCGGACTACGTGCCCGTGCTCGGGACCATCAACGGCGGCGCGGCGGATCCCCTGGCCACGGTGGCGGATACGAGTTACGGCGACCAGGAGATCACGGGAAAGCTAGGGCTCGACTACACGTTCGAGAACGGCACGATGATCTACGGCAGCTTCAACCGCGGCTATCGCTCCGGCGCGTACAACGGGCAGGCCTACTACAGCCCCGGGGAGCGCAACTGGGTGAACCCCGAACGGCTGGAAGGCTTCGAGGTCGGGCTCAAGAGCCTGCTCTGGGACGGCCGCGCGCGACTCAACCTGTCGGCGTTCAGCTACTCGTACGAGGACCAGCAGTACATTGACATCGACATCGTCTCGTTCCAGCAGACGCTCCGCAGCATCGACGAGGCCGAGGTTTCGGGCGGCGAGATCGAGGTCGGCGCGCAGGTGACGCCGACGCTGCTCCTGACCGCGGCGGTGGGCCTGCTCGACGCCACCATCAAGAAGGGGATCCTGAGCGGCGTGGACGTATCCGGCGAGAGCCTCCTCACCGCCCCGGACCGCAACGTCACGGTCGCCGCGAGCTGGGACGCGTACACCGGCCCCGCGGGTCGCCTGACCCTGTACGTGGATGTCATGAACCGGGCCGACTCGACTTCCTCGGTCGGCAACGAGGAGGGGAACGGCCATACGCGGTGGAACGGGCGCGCGAGCTTCACCGGCAGTACGGAACGGTGGACCGTCAGCGTCTGGGGCAGGAACCTCGGCGACGAGGAGTACACGAACTTCTACGCCGACTTCCGGGACAGCATCGGGGTGATACCGGGCATCGTGGGCCCGCCGCGTACCTATGGCGCGGAGGTCACGCTGCGCTTCTGACGGGACGCTCGTGATGGGACACACGACCGCGATCCGTTCGTCTGCGGGCGTGGCCCTTGCGCTGCTGGCGACGGTCCAGCCGCTGTTCGGAGACGATCCGGAGAACACCGACTGGCCGCTGCTCGGCAACGCCCACGAGATGCAGCACCACGCGGACCTCTCCCAGATCAACACGGACACCGTGGGGCGGCTTGGCCTCGCCTGGTGGGTGGACCTGCCCACGGTCAAGGGACTCGTCGGCAATCCGCTGATCCAGGACGGACGGATCTTCCAGAGCGGCGCCGGCAGCGTCATCTACGCGAACGACCTGCGCACCGGCGAGGTGCTCTGGACCTTCGACCCGCGGCCCGGCGCCGGGGACGGCTCGTTCCTGGCGGCGTATGGGCTCTTCGTCAATCGCGGGGTGGCGCTGCACGACGATCTCGTCATCGTCGGCACGGGCGACTGCCGGCTGGTCGCGGTCGACCAGGCGACGGGCGCGCAGCGTTGGGAGGCCCGGGGCTGCGAGCAGGGCAACAACCAGACCATCACCGGGGCGCCGCGCGTCGGCGGCGGGCTGGTGTTCACGGGCAACTCCTGCGGGGACTCCGGTGCGAGCCGCGGCCACGTGGACGCGTTCGACGCCGCCACCGGGCGTCACGCATGGCGTTTCTACACGGTTCCCGGTGATCCCTCGAAACCCCCGGAGAGCGACCTCTACCGCATGGCGGCCGCCACCTGGGGCGACGGCTGGTACGAGCGGTCCCGGGGGTGCGGCAGCGTGTGGGACGCGATGGTCTACGACCCCCGGTCGGAGCGGCTCTACATCGGGGTCGGCGGTCCGTCGCCGCTCGACCCCACGGCCCGCGGCGCGAACGCCGGCGACGAGCTGTTCACGAACTCCGTCGTGGCCCTCGATGCGAAGACGGGCGAGTACGTCTGGCACTTCAAGCAGAATCCGGGCGACGGCTGGAACTTCGAGCCGGCGGTCGGCCTCATGCTCGCGAGCGTGCCGGACGTCGACGGGCAGCGGCGCGTGGTCATCAGCGTGCCGAAGGACGGTTTCGTCTACGTGCTCGATGCCGACACCGGGGAGTTCCTCTCGGGCCGCAACTACGTGCCGGCGAACTGGGCCAGCGGGCTCGACGAGGAAGGTCGGCCCATCTACCTGCCCGAGGCCCGTTACTGGGAACAGCCCGACGGGCGGGCCGTGGTCTTGCCGGGGGGCATGGGCGGCCACAACTGGGAGGCCCTGGCGTTCGATCCGGACAAGCACGTGGTGTTCATCCCCGTCGCGACGATGCCGTCGCTCTACGAGGCGAGCGCCGGCGACGGGATGATGGGCGACCTGGGCGTCACGTTCGACGGGGAGTACGGCAGCAAGGGAGATCCCGACTGGGAGGCCTTCGGCGAACTCGTGGCCTGGGACCCGGTCCTGCAGACGGAGGTCTGGCGAGCGCGCCACGCCTTGCCCATGAACGGCGGCGCGCTGCACACGGCCGGGGGCCTCGTGTTCCAGGGCCTCGCCGAGGGGTATCTCGTAGCGTACGACGCGGCGACCGGGGAGCGGCTATGGTCGGCGTCGGCGGGTGGGACGGTGCGCAGTGCGCCATCGACGGTGATGGCGGACGGCAAGCAGTACATCGTGGTCGCGAGCGGCAACGTCGCCACGTCCATCGGCGCGACCGGCTTCACCAGCTACAGCTCCGTACCGAGGTCCCGCAGCCGCCCGCGCCTGCTCGCCTTCGCCCTCGACGGCAGCGCTCCCGCGCCGCCGTGGGCGGAGATTCCGCACATTCCGGCGCCGCCGACCGCGCGTCTCGACGCGACCCTGGCGTCGGCGGGCAAGGACATCTTCGTGGCCTATGGCTGCGACGGCTGCCACGGTCATGGCGGCGTCGCCGTCTGGGAGACGCTGGACCTGCGCGTGCGGCCGCCGGCGAACCTGCAGTACCTGCAGACCGTGCTCGGTGGAGCGCTCGCCGCGCGCGGCATGCCGGTTTTCGAGATGGCGGACGACACCGCTGAGGCCCTGCGGGCATACTTGGTCAATCTTGCCTGGGACGCGCATGAGGCGCAGGACGAGGCTTCCGGGGATTGAGGACGAGCGAGGTGTCGGCGGCCATGCATGAATTCCAGACGGGACGGGACAAGCCCGTCCCCTACGTTCTCACGCTGTTGCTGGCGATGGTCCACCCGGTGTTCGCGGACGATCCGGAGAACACGGACTGGGCGCTGCTCGGCAACGCCCACGAGATGCAGCACCACGCGAACCTCTCCCAGATCAACACCGACACCGTGGGGCGTCTGGGGCTCGCCTGGTGGGTGGACCTGCCGGCGATCAAGGGCCTGGTGGGCAATCCGCTGATCGCGGGCGGCAGGATCTTCCAGAGCGGCGCCGGCAGCGTCATCTACGCCAACGACCTGCGCACGGGCGAACAGCTGTGGACCTTCGACCCGCGGCCCGACCCGGGGCAGGCGACGTACGTAGAGGCCTACGGCATGAACTTCAACCGCGGGGTGGCGCTGCACGGCGATCTCGTCATCGTCGGCACCGGCGACTGTCGGCTGGTGGCCGTCGACCAGGAGACGGGCACGCAGCGCTGGGAGGCGCGGGCGTGCGAGCAGGGCAACAACCAGACGATCACCGCGGCGCCGCGCGTCGGCGGCGGGATGGTGTTCACGGGCAACGCCTGCGGGGACTCCGGTGCGAGCCGCGGCCACGTGGACGCGTTCGACGCCGCCAC
>VXNE01000203.1:4694-9788 GCA_009840715.1 Gammaproteobacteria bacterium | reverse complement strand
TTGTCCGCCAGCACTACGCCCGGGAGTTCGGGCGTGCCCGCGGCCGGGCTCCCTCCGCGCGCCCAGGCGCCGGCGCGCACGGGCCCGTCGATGTGGACGACTCCGTCGATCTCCGGTGCGTCTCCCGCAGTCCGGCCGATCCCCCCCGCCGGCGTGGCGGAGTCGACCAGCACGTCGACGGTGTCGCCGATCCGCGCGCGCTGGCGCTCGAGGCTGATCCCGGCCTGCAGCGTCATCAACGCGTCCAGGCGTTCGAGCTTCACCGCCTCGGGGACTTGATCCGGCAGGGCGTTGGCGGCGGCGCCCTCCACGTCCGAGTATGGGAAGCATCCCACCCGCTCGAGACGCGCTTCCCGCAGGAAGTCGAGCAGCGTCTCGAAATCCGCGTCCGTCTCGCCCGGGAACCCGACGATGAACGTGCTGCGCAACGTCAGCTGCGGCACCGCCTCGCGCCACCGGCGAATGCGTTCGAGCGTCCGCTCCGAGGCGGCGGGCCTCCGCATGGCGCGCAGCACGGTCGGCGACGCGTGCTGCAACGGCACGTCGAGGTAGGGGAGCAGCCGACCCTCCGCCATCAACGGGATGAGGTCGTCCACGTGAGGATACGGATAGACATAGTGCAGGCGGACCCAGGGCACGAGTGCTCCGAGGTGCTCACACAGGGTCAGGAGGTCCGAGCGCAGCGGGCGGCCGTGCCAGAAGTCCGTTCGATACCGGATGTCGACTCCGTAGGCCGACGTGTCCTGCGCGATCACCAGCAGTTCCTTCACTCCGGCGGCGGCGAGTGACTCGGCTTCCTCGAGCACCGCGCCGATCCGGCGGGAGGCCAGCTTGCCGCGCATGCTCGGGATGATGCAGAAGGTGCACTTGTGGTTGCAGCCCTCGGAGATCTTGAGATAGGCGTAATGCCTGGGCGTCAGCTTGATGCCGTGATCCGGGACGAGCGACACGTAGGGATCGAAGGGCGGGGGCGGAACCGCCTCGCGCACCGCCGCCACGACTTCCTCGTACGCGTGCGGCCCCGTTACCGCCAGTACGTCCGGGTGCGTGCGGCGCACGATGTCCCCTTTCGCCCCCAGGCAACCGGTCACGATGACGCGGCCGTTCGCCCGCATCGCCTCGGAGATGGCATCGAGCGACTCCTCGATGGCGTCGTCGATGAAACCGCAGGTGTTGACCACCACCACGTCGGCGTCATCGTAGCTTGCGGTCGTCTCGTAGCCGTCCGTCCGCAGTTGGGTGACGATGCGCTCCGTATCGGTCAACGCCTTCGGGCAGCCGAGGCTGACGAGGCCGATCTTCCCTGGTTGGGTCACGTTTCTCCTGGGGTCTGCCGGCCCGTGTCGCCGCGGCGGCGTATTGTAGCCCGCGGCGCGGGCCCGCCCTCATGCGTTCCCGGAGCGGTTGCTTTTTCCCGGGCGAGCGCAGAGAATCCGCGCGCCATGAAGCTCAACGAGTCGAACCGCCAGGCGAAGCCCGAGAGCGGGGTCCGTACCGGACGCCGCTCGGGCTATTGGTTCGCCTATCCGCCCCGCTAGCGCGGCGCACTCCTTTGTGAGAGGCCGCGCGGGCTGCCTCTCGATGAGAACCCCGACAGGCAGCCGCCGTCGGGGTTTTTGCGTTTTGGAGGGTCCCATGCAAACAAAGACGGAGAATCTCAACGTGCTCGCCAACGAGGTCCTGCCGACTCCGTATGCGGTCAAGGCAGCGCTGCCGGTGCCCGAGACGGTCCTCACGCAGGTCGCCGATGCACGCCGCCAGGTACGCAAGATCCTGGAACGACGCGACCACCGTCTGCTCGTCGTCGTTGGGCCGTGCTCCATTCATGACGTGGACGCCGCTGTGGAGTACGCGCGCCGGCTGAACGAGGTCGCGGCACGCACCAGGGACAGCCTCCTCGTCGTCATGCGCGCGTACTTCGAGAAACCCCGCACGACCGTCGGCTGGAAGGGGCTGATCAACGATCCGTATCTCGACGACTCGTTCCACATCGAGGACGGCATCCGGATCGCGCGCCAGCTCCTCATCGACCTCGCCGCGATGGGCCTGCCGCTGTCGACCGAGGCGCTCGATCCGATCATGCCCCAGTACCTGCACGACCTTATCGCGTGGTCCGCCATCGGGGCCCGCACGACCGAGTCGCAGACCCATCGCGAGATGGCGTCCGGCCTGTCGTCCGCGGTGGGGTTCAAGAACGGCACGGACGGCTCCCTGGACGTGGCGATCAATGCCCTGAGCTCCGTGACCAAGCCGCACCGCTTTCTCGGCATCAACCAGTCCGGCCAGGTCGCCATCATCCACACCCGGGGCAACGACCTCGCCCACATCGTGCTGCGCGGGGGGCATTCCGGCCCCAACTACGACCACGGCGCGATCGCTTCGTGCGAAGGCGAACTCCGCGCCGCGGGCCTTCCGGAGAACATCATGGTGGACTGCTCGCACGCCAACTCGAACAAGGACCACCGGAACCAGCCCGCCGTCGCCCGCCACGTCGCCGCACAGATCGACGAGGGCAACCGCTCGATCATCGGCATCATGCTGGAGAGCAACCTTTCCGAGGGCAGCCAGAAGCTGGGCGACCACCTGAACTACGGCGTCTCGATCACCGACGCTTGCATCGGCTGGTCCGAGACGGAGTCCCTGCTCATGGAACTGGCGGACGGGCTTGGCGACGCCCTCGTCGGGCGCGTGGACCTCGCCCGCGCCGGCTGACCCGGGACCCTGCGAAGGGCGCGCCGCCGGGGTCAGCGGTAGTAGGCGTGCTCCGTGATGGTGTGGTCGGTGGCGTCCCGGATCGCGGCGAGTTCCGGGACCTGCTCGATGAGCGCCTTCTCGACGCCCTGCTTCAGGGTAATGTCGACGGCGGCGCATCCCTGGCAGCCCCCGCCGAACTGGAGGACGGCGGTGTCGCCGTCCACGACCTCGACGAGCGTCACCATGCCGCCGTGGGACGCGAGGCCCGGGTTGATCTCGTTGTAGAGGACGTAGTTGATGCGGTCCTCGATGGGCGAGTCGGGCCCGACGCTGGGCGTGCGCGCGTTGGGGGCCTTGATCGTGAGCTGCCCGCCCATGCGGTCTTCCTGGAAGTCGACCACCGCATCGACCAGGTAGGGCTCGCTACGCTTCTCGAAATAGGCCGTGAACGCCCCGTACTCCACCGGGACGTCGTCCTCGGCCGCTTCTCCGGGGCGGCAGTAGGCGATGCAGGTCTCCGCATGCGGCGTGCCCGGCTGCGCCACGAAGATGCGGATGCCGCAGCCTTCCTCCTGCCTCGACAGCAGGTCCTTCAGGTAGTCCTGCGCGGCTTCGGAAATGTCGATCACGGCTTCGCTCCGCCAAACCCGACCAAAAGGCTTGGGTATGGTAACCGAAACGGACTCCAGCGTCCGTCCCGCCCACCATCATGAACTGGTCTCAGGACGAGGCCGCAGAACTTCTATTGCGCTCATACAGCTTCTGACCTTACGGTGTCCGACCGTTCGGTGTCGGCGGCGTCCGCGTAACGCCCAGCGAAAATGACACACCCGCTTGCGGCCGCCCTGGAAGAGCGCATCCTGCTCCTCGACGGCGCGACCGCGACCATGCAGCAGTCCTACGGCCTGACCGAGGACGATTACCGGGGCGAGGCGTTCCGGGACCATCCACTGCCGTTGCGGGGCGACGGCGATGTCCTCGCCCTGACCAGGCCGGACGTCGTGGACGCGGTGCACCGGGCATTCCTCGATGCCGGCGCCGACGTCATCGAGACGAACACCTTCACGGCCACGCGCATCGCCCAGGCCGACTACGGCCTGGAGGGGGCCGTCTACAACATGAACCTCGCGTCGGCCCGCATCGCGCGAGCGGCGGCCGACGCATACGCAACGCCGGACCGCCCGCGGTTCGTGGCGGGCGTGCTCGGCCCGACCAACCGGACCGCCAGCATCTCCCCGGATGTCGCCGATCCCGGGTTCCGCAACGTGCGGTTCGAGGACCTTGACACCGCCTACCGCGAGGCCGTGGGGGCGCTCATCGACGGCGGCGTCGACCTCCTCATGATCGAGACCGCCTTCGACACGCTGAACGCGAAGGCGGCACTGTTCGCTATCCGGCACGTCCTCGACGCCCGCGGCGTGGAACTGCCGATCATGGTGTCCGCGACGATCACCGACGCGAGCGGCCGCACGCTTTCCGGACAGACGTGCGCCGCGTTCTGGCATTCGGTCGCTCACGCGCGGCCCCTGCTCGCGGGACTCAACTGCGCGCTCGGTCCCGAAGCGCTGCGCCCGCACGTGGAGGAACTCGCCGGGCTGGCGCCGACGTTCGTGAGCGTGCATCCCAACGCGGGTCTCCCGAACGCGTTCGGCGGATACGACGAGACGCCCGAGTCCATGGCCGACACGATCGGGGACTTCGCCCGCCGCGGCCTCGTCAACCTGGTCGGCGGATGCTGCGGGACGACCCCCGACCATATCCGCGCCATCGCGGAGCGCGTGTCGGGACTCCCGCCGCGCCGGCCACCCGCGGCAAGGGCCACGCTCTGCCTGGCCGGTCTCGAGCCGGTTGAGATCACCGCCGACTCGCTGTTCGTCAACGTGGGCGAACGCACCAACGTCACGGGGTCCGCCCGGTTCCGGCGCCTCATCCGGGCCGGCGACTACGCGGACGCCCTCGATGTCGCCCGGGGCCAGGTGGAGAACGGCGCCCAGATCGTCGACGTCAACATGGACGAGGGCATGCTCGACGGCATGGCCGCCATGGAACGCTTCCTCGACCTCGCGATGAGCGAACCCGACATCGCCCGCGTGCCGATCATGATCGACTCCAGCAAGTGGGAGGTCATCGAGACGGGCCTGCGCCGGGTGCAGGGCAAATGCGTGGTGAACTCCCTCAGCCTCAAGGACGGCGAGGCGCTCTTCCTCGAGCGTGCCGAACAGTGCCGGCGCTACGGCGCCGCGGTGATCGTCATGGCCTTCGACGAGGAGGGGCAGGCAGACTCCCTGGCCCGCCGCAAGGCGATCATGGAGCGTTGCTACCGCCTGCTCGTCGACCGGATCGGCTTCCCTCCCGAGGACATCATCTTCGACCCGAACGTGTTCGCGATAGCGACGGGCA
>VXNE01000203.1:0-4684 GCA_009840715.1 Gammaproteobacteria bacterium | reverse complement strand
ACACGCTGCCCGGCGCGAGCTGCTCGGGTGGCATCAGCAACGTGTCGTTCTCCTTCCGGGGCAACGACCGCGTGCGCGAGGCGATCCACGCGGTGTTCCTCTACCATGCCATCGAGGCAGGCCTCACGATGGGCATCGTGAATGCCGGGCAGCTCGCGATCTACGACGAGATCCCGGAGACGCTGCGCGACGCGGTGGAGGATGCGGTCCTGAACCGCCGGGAGGACGCCACCGAGCGTCTGCTGGCCGTCGCGGAAGCGTTCTCGGGCACCGGGACGGTGCGCGCGGAGGAGGATACGGCGTGGCGCACGGCGCCGGTTGCGGAGCGGCTGTCCCACGCCCTCGTCCAGGGCATCTCGAAGTTCATCGTCGAGGACACCGAAGAGGCCCGCCAGGGCGCCGAGCGCGCGATCGACGTGATCGAGGGCCCCCTGATGGCGGGCATGAACGTCGTCGGCGACCTGTTCGGGGCCGGACGGATGTTCCTCCCGCAGGTCGTCAAGAGCGCGCGGGTGATGAAGCAGGCCGTGGCGCACCTCGTGCCCTTCATCGAGGCCGAGAAGGCGGCCGGAGGGGCGGCCCCGCGGAGCAAGGGCGTAATCGTGATGGCGACCGTCAAGGGCGACGTGCACGACATCGGCAAGAACATCGTGGCCGTCGTGCTCCGCTGCAACAACTACGAGGTGCGCGATCTCGGTGTCATGACGCCGGCCGAGACGATCCTCGACACGGCGCGCGAGCTGGACGCGGACCTCATCGGCCTGTCCGGCCTCATCACCCCGTCCCTCGACGAGATGGTGCACGTCGCCTCCGAAATGGAGCGCCGGGGTTTCGACATCCCCCTGCTCATCGGCGGCGCGACGACGTCGAAGGCGCACACCGCCGTGAAGGTGGCGCCCGCCTATTCCGGGCCGACGGTCTACGTGACGGACGCATCGCGGGCAGTGGGTGTCGCGTCCAGCCTGCTCTCGGACGAAGCGCGCGACGCGTTCGTCGAGGAGGTCGAGGCGGACTACCGGACGGTACGCGAACGCCGGGAGGGGTCTGCGCGGCGCCCGCTCCTCGGCTACCGGCAGGCGTCCGCCAACGCCCCGCCGATGGACTGGTCCGCATACGCGCCGCCGGCGCCCCGCGAGCCGGGTGTAACGCGCCTGGCGGATTATCCGGTCGCCGAACTCGTCGACTACATCGACTGGACGCCCTTTTTCCACACGTGGGGCCTCGCCGGCAGGTTCCCCGGAGTCCTTTCCGACGAGCGGGTCGGCGGCGAGGCGACGCGGCTGTACGACGACGCCAGGGAGATGCTCGACCGGCTCGTGGCCGAGGGATGGTTGTCCGCACACGGCGTGATGGGACTGTGGCCCGCAAACGCGATCGACGGGGACATCGCGGTGTGGACGGACGAGAGCCGCGGCGACCGGCTGGCGACCCTCCATCACCTGCGCCAGCAGTCGGACACGGGAAAGCCGAGCTTGAGCCTGGCGGACTACGTGGGCCCGCCAGGCGTGCCGGACTTCGTGGGCGGCTTCGTCGTGGCCGTCGGGCCCGAGATCGACGCCGCCCTCGCGCGGTTCGAGGACGACGACTATGGCGCCATCATGCTGAAGGCGCTGGCGGACCGCCTGGTCGAAGCGTTCGCCGAGCACCTGCACGAACGCGTGCGCAGGGAGTTCTGGGGCTTTGCGCCCGACGAACGCCTCGGCCCGGACGAGCTGTTCCGGGAGCGCTACCGCGGTATCCGGCCGGCCCCCGGGTATCCCGCCTGTCCGGACCACTCGGAAAAGGCCACGCTGTTCACGCTGCTCGAAGCGACGGCGGCGACGGGCGCCTACCTCACCGAGACTTTCGCCATGTGGCCCGCGTCCACCGTGGCCGGCTGGTATTTCTCTCACCCGGACGCGCGCTATTTCGGTGTCGGCCGCATCGGCGAGGACCAGTTGCGGGCTTACTGCGAACGGAAGGGGGTCGATCCGGCGGAGGCGCGCCGCTGGCTCGGCAATCTCCTCGAACGGTGACCCCGCCACCTGGCGATGACGAGGAACCGTGGCGTCAGCCGGACACGAAGTGGACGGCCATGGCGGTGAGGATCAACACCACGAGCACGGCGGCGACCGCATCGGGTATCGAATCGCCGCGAGGCCTGTGCGAATCGGGACTCCCGGACACTCCGAATCCTCCGATCCTCGCCACCGAGTGTAGCAGCCCGGCCCCTGTGCCGGCCGGGATGACCGGGCCCGGTACCGGAGCCCGGTTCTATTCATAGACCCATCGGTTAGTTCCGGCCCGGCCCACCCCCTGCTACAGTGCGCGGTCGCCCGCACGTGGGGGCTGCCTCGGGGCTGCAAGTGTATCGTTACGAGGAATTCGACCAGCGCTTCATCGACGAGCGCGTCGCGCAGTACCGCGAGCAGACGCAGCGGTACCTGGCGGGGGAACTGACGGACGACCAGTTCCTGCAACTGCGCCTGCGCAACGGCCTCTACATCCAGCGTCTCGCGCCGATGCTCCGCATCGCCGTCCCCTACGGGACGCTTTCGTCGGAACAGTTGCGCGCGCTGGCCGAGATCTCCCGCCGGTACGACAAGGGCTACGGCCACCTGACCACCCGGCAGAACGTGCAGATCAACTGGCCCGCCCTCGAGGTCGTGCCGGACATCCTCGCCGACCTCGCGAAAGTGCGCATGCATTGCATCCAGACGAGCGGAAGCTGCATCCGCAACGTCACGACGGACCAGTTCGCGGGCGTCGCGGCGGACGAACGCGTGGACGCCCGCCCCTACTGCGAGATCGTCCGGCAGTGGTCCACGCAGCACCCGGAGTTCGACTGGCTGCCGCGCAAGTTCAAGATGGCCTTCAACGGCGCCGCAGCGGACCGTGCGGCCATCCACGTCCACGACATCGGCATCCGCGTGGACCGCACCGGGGACGAGGTCGTCTTCGACTTCCTCGTCGGCGGTGGCCTCGGGCGCACACCCGCGATCGGCAGCGTCATCCGGACGGGCCTTCCGGAGCGGCACCTGCTGACGTATCTCGAGGCCATCATGCGGGTCTACAACCGCTACGGACGGCGCGACAACAAGTACAAGGCGCGCATCAAGATCCTCGTGCGGGCGATGACCCCGGAGGTCTTCCGCGACCGGGTGGACGCGGAGTGGGAGCACCTGAAGGACGGTCCGAGCACGCTGACCCCCGAGGAGATCGATCGCGTCGTCCGCTGCTTCGAGCCCCCGGCCTATCCCCGCCGGGAAGACCAGGCGGCTCTGCTCGCGGAGCGGAGGCTGGCTTCACCTCGGTTCAACGCCTGGATGCGCAACAACGTGGCCGCGCACAAGGTGCCGGGCTACGCCGTCGTCACGCTGTCCACCAAGCTGACGGGCGTTCCACCGGGCGACGTGTCCGACGTCCAGATGGATGCGGTCGCGGACTGGGCGGACCGATTTGGCTTCGGCGAGCTGCGCATCGGGCACGAGCAGAACTTCGTGCTCCCGGACGTGCCGCAGGAGCACCTGTTCGAACTCTGGGAGCGTGCCGACGCCCAGGGACTCGCGTCCGCCAACCTGGGCCTCCTCACGGACATCGTCTGCTGCCCGGGCGGCGACTACTGCTCACTCGCGAACGCGAAGTCGATCCCGGTGGCCGAAGCGATCCAGCGCGAGTTCGACGACTACGACTACCTGCACGACCTCGGCCCCATCGAGCTCAACATCTCCGGCTGCATGAACGCGTGCGGCCACCACCACGTCGGTCACATCGGGATCCTCGGCGTCGACAAGAAGGGCGCCGAGTTCTACCAGATCGCGCTGGGCGGCCATGCGGGAGAGGACGCCTCCCTGGGCAAGATCCTCGGTCCGTCGTTCTCGCGCGACGAGGTGACGGGCGTGATCGGCAAGATCCTTACCGTCTACGTGGACGAACGGATCGAGGCAGAGCCTTTCCTGCACTGCGTGCGCCGCATCGGCATCGCGCCGTTCAAGGAACGCGTGTATGCCAACGCTGGTTAGGGACCTCGAAATCGTCCCGGACGCGTGGACCCTGGTCGCCTCCGGAGCCGTACCGGCCCCGGTCCCAGCGCGCGCGATCCTCCCATTCGAGGAGTGGCGGGAGCGGCGCGCTGTGCTACCCGTCGGCCGCACCGGTACCTGGGTAGAGGGCGATGTCGAAGCGGAAGCCGTGGGGCCGCACGCCGCGAACCTGCCCCTGATCGCCGTCCACTTCCCGGCCTTCGCGGACGGACGCGGCCTGTCCCTGGGCGCGCTGCTGCGTACCCGCTACGGTTTCGACGGCGAACTGCGGGCCTACGGCGATATCCTGCCGGACCTTGCCCAGTACCTGCACCGGTCCGGGTTCGACGCGTTCGTCCTCGCCGACCGGCGCAGCGCGGAAGTCGCCATCGCGTCGGTCGGCTCCATCACGGACCACTACCAGGCCTCCGTTCGGCAGCCCGTCCCCGCGTTCCGGCGAAGGTAGCTCACGCCCCGGGCGAACGCGGCGTCGGGCCGCGCGCCCCGCCGTGTCACAATCGCGACCGGTCCCTGGCCCTCGTGGAGGCGCGTGTCCGTTGAGTCTCGGTGTCGTCGAGTCCTTCTTCCTGATCTTCTCGGGCGCCGCGCTGCTGGCGCCGGTAGCGCTGTACACGCGCCCGCCACTGCAGGTTGCCTACAACGGGAACGGCATGCTGCTAGGA
>VXNE01000231.1 GCA_009840715.1 Gammaproteobacteria bacterium | reverse complement strand
GTCAGGCAGGTCGTGTCAGTGGTGGCCTACGCGTGGGCCGGACTCGGGGCGAGCTTCGGACCCGCGCTGCTTTTCACGCTGTTCTGGCGGCGCACGACCGCGAACGGGCTGATCGCGGGGATGGTGGTCGGCGCGGCCACGGTCGTGGCTTGGCGGGGGCTCGAAGGGGGCGTCTTCGGCCTGTACGAACTGCTGCCCGCCTTCCTGGCAGCGTGCCTCGCGATCTGGGTGGTGAGCCTGGTCGAGTCCGCCGACCCCGCTTCGGAGCGCGCCTTCGACCGCTCGGTCTCGGCCGCCGGGTGACGGCGCGCGCCGTCAGGAGCGCCGGTGGATGGGGACCACGTTGTCCCCGCGCCGCACGTAGACCTGCCGCTCCCGCCCCGGTCCGTGGACGCCGATCGAACCCGGCCCGAAGACGCGCAGCTCGTACTCGACCGGGTCGCCTCCTTCCTCGCGTGCCATGACGAGACCGCGGCCCGCGATGCGCCACTCCCCTTCCTCCACGTCGGAGCCGGTGCGCGCGAGGTAGTGACCCTGCTCGTTCCCGCCGGAGAACTCGAGCACGACCGGGGGCGTGGCGTCCTCCAGGTCCCAGATGCCGGGCAGGTGGAGTTCTGCGAGCCACTGGCGCCGGCTCGTGCGCGCACGCATGAGCCAGATGCCGAGCAAGGCCAGCGCCGCGACGCCGGCGACCAGGAAGATCACGACAGCACCTCCCGGTCGACCCCGACGACGATGGCGTCGAGCCGCTCGTCCACCCACCGCTCGACGTCGCCGAGCATGCGTTCGACCACCGTCGCGCTGGAGGCCACGGCCACGACGGACCAGCGCGCGCGCTGATGCACGTCCTGGTGCCCGCTCTCGCAGATCGCGAGGTTCGGCACCCGCCCGAACTTGTCGCGCAGGCGCTGGAGCCGCCGGCGTTTCTCCTTCAGCGAGGCGCAGCCGGGAAGGTGGAAGTCCAGACCGAGAATGCCGACGTGCATGGCTACCGCTCCGCGAATTCGTCCGCCGTGATCGCGTAGAAGACCGTGTCGAGGCCCCGCCACACCCGGCGCTCCTCGAACGACATGCCGAGCCGCTGCAGCACCCGCACCGCGCGCTGGTTCGGCGTGTCCGTCGAGGCGATCACGCGCCGCATCCCGCACGCGTCGAAACCGTGGCGCAGCACGGCGAGCGCGGCTTCGGTGACGAACCCCTCGCCCCAGTACTCCGGCAGGATGCCATAGAGCAGCTCGATGTCCTCGCCGTCCTCCTCCCCCCGCTGAAAGTGCCGGAAACCGCAGAAGCCGACGATCACGGGCTCGGTCGCCTTGAGGTCCAGGGAGAAGAACCCCCAGCCGTGCTCCGCGAAGTCGCGCACGCTCCGTTCGATGATCGCCCGCACGGTGTCCAGGGGAAGCACTTGGTCATCCCACAAGTAACGCCGCACTTCGGGGTTCGCCCAGAACGCGTGGAGCACTTCCGCGTCCTCCATCGCGAAGGGGCGAATGTGCAGCCGATCCGTCGCGAGCGTCGTCATGGCAATGAGGCCTGGCCGGGTAGGCGCGTACCGCTGCGCGATCAACCGAAGCCGGTCCTGGCCACGTCTCCCGGAATGAGGGGGTAGCTGATGCCGGCCCACTTCTGCACCACCCGGATCACCTGGCACGCGTACCCGAACTCGTTGTCGTACCACACGTAGAGGACCGCCCGGTTCTTGTCGACGATGGTCGCACCGCCGTCAATCGTGCAGGCATAGCGCTTCCCCACGAAATCGGACGAAACGATTTCGGTGGAGTCGGTGTACTCGATCTGCCGTTGCAGCGAGGAGTGGAGCGCCGTGTCGCGCAGGTACTCGTTGACCTCGGTCAGCGAGGTCTCGCGCTCGAGCGCCAGGTTCAGGATGGCGAGCGACACGTTGGGGGTCGGCACCCGGATTGCGTTGCCCGTGAGCTTGCCCTCGAGCTCCGGCAGCAGCTTGACGACGGCGGACGACGCACCGGTCTCGGTGATCACCATGTTGAGGGGAGCGCCCCGTCCGCGGCGGTTCTTCTTGTGGAAGTTGTCCGTCAGGTTCTGGTCGTTGGTGTAGGCGTGCACGGTCTCCATGTGCCCGTGCTCGATGCCGAAGCCGTCGTTCATCGCCTTCATCGCCGGCACGATGGCGTTGGTCGTGCACGACGCCGCCGCCAGCAGCCGGTCGTTCTGGTTGATGAGGTTCGAGTTCACGCCCGAGACGATGTCCTTGATCGCGCCCTTCCCCGGCGCCGTCAGGATCACTCGGGCGACTCCCTTCGCCTGCAGGTGCTGGCCGAGGCCCTGCTCGTCGCGCCAGACGCCGGTGTTGTCGATGACGATGGCGTTCGAGATGCCGTAACGTTCGTAGTCGACGGACGCCGGGTCGTTCGCGTAGATCACCCGGACGACGTTGCCGTTCGCGATGATGCAGCTGTTCTCGTGGTCCACCCGGATCGTGCCCTGGAAGCCGCCGTGCACGGAGTCCCGGCGCAGCAGGCTCGCCCGCTTGTCGAGGTCGTTGTCCGCCCCCTTGCGCACCACGATGGCCCGCAGGCGCAACTGGTCGCCGCCGCCGGTCTTCTCGATGAGGAGCCGCGCCAGCAGGCGGCCGATCCGGCCGAACCCGTAGAGCACGATGTCCTGCGGCTGCTCGAGGGGCGGGACGTGCCGGCCGATGATCTCGGCGCACTCCCGTTCGACGAACGCGTGCGGCGTGATGCCCCCGTTGGTCTCCGCCTCCTCCATGAAACGCACGGTCAGCTTGCCGAGGTCGATGTGCGACGGCCCGAGGTCGAGTCCGGACAGCGCCTCGAGTATCGGGTAGCTCTCGAATTCCGACAGCTCGTTGTGCGCCACCTGCCGGACGTAGCGGTGCGCCTTCATGAGCTGCGTAACGCTCTGATTGTTGAGTGCTTTTCCGTAACAGTAGGTCACGACATTGTTGCGGTAGAGGCGGCCGATGAGGGGGATCATCGCCTCCGCAAGCGCTTCGCGTTCCTTCCAGTCGGGGAAATAGTCGTCGAGACTCGGTAGTGCCACGTCAGTCGGTTCGCCGCAAGGAGATTGAGGGAGGCGCGTATTATCGGAGACTGGCCTTGTGGCCGGCAAGCTGCGCGACGCCTTTCGGCGTGGCGTTCGAGTTTCGCTTCGCGAAACTCGGGGGCGAATCGATAGCGGGCCCGTTATCCGGGCGGGGCGAAACCGGCGGCTTGGTAGGCCCTGAGCGTCAGCAGCGCGTCGATCGTGACGCGACCGCGCCATTCGAGTTCCACGCCGGGGCTGACGGCCTGCCACTTGATGGGCCACCCGCCGTCCTCGCCCTGAGCCGACCGCAAGGCCGCGAGACCCGCGGATAGCTCCGAGCGCTCGAACAGGCCGTAGCCGAAGCCCTTGGGCAGCGGCGCCCAGTCGAGCGGCGGGTGGACGTAGCCGGGGGCGTCGAGGTCGCGTTCGATCTCCGCGGACGACAGGAGGTAGCTTCGCACCTTCTCGAGCCACGACTCGGCCCGCGCGCGGTCCCCGGCCTGTTCCAGGAACGCGATCGCGCACCGCAGGTCGTCGAACCCGGTGGGCTGCTCCTCTTCTAGCCGGCTCCAGCAGAACGCGGTGCCCCGCCGCACCCACGTGTGGTCCACCCCCCACTTCGTCAGCATCGCGACGATCGCGGCCGTCGGGTTGATCCAGGGTGGCGGGTCGGGGTCCGTCCGCCACCACGGCGCGTGCGGGTACGCGTTCACGCTCGGCAACGCGAACGGGAGCCCGCCCGCCGCGTCCGCGTTCCGGTCCAGCCAGTCGCACAGGTCGTGGACCATCGGATCGTCCGCGCCATCGACCAGGTCGAGAATCTCCAGCGCGACCTCCGCGTCCACCGGCTGGCTCTCGGGACAGCGCTTGTCGGGCTCGAGGGCGTTGCCGAAGCCGCCGTCCGCGTTCCGGTAGGCGCGCAAGGCATCGAGCACGGCTTCCCGCGGGCCGTCCTCGAACAGGTAGGCGAAGAGCCGCCGGTCGAGGAGGCGCGCGTTGCGCAGGACGAAGTCGCGGGCTCGTACGAACCCTTGGGAGTACCGACTCGGGTCGGTGTGTCCCGCGCTCACGATCCGGATGCCTGCTTCGTCAAGGTGCAGGCAAGCCGGCATTCACGCGTCGGGTCGTTCATCGCCGGGTTGCGGCGGCACATCCGGCGCGCGCTCGAGATGGCGCTTCAAGTCACCAGGCGTAGACCTCGCGCCACGGCGCTCGAAGAAGTCTGCCGCTGTCTCCACGGCCCCTATCTTTTGGGCCACCGCCGTGGCAATCCACTGGTTGAGCGAGACACCATCCTCTTTCGCCAGACGCGCGGCTGTCTCCTTCAAGGATGCCGGCAGCTTTAGCGGGTACTTGTAACGGGTGGTTTCGCTCACGTTCGTAGCCTCCTCAAGACCTCCCTCGGCGTCGAGACCGCTATACCAAGGTCGATGGCAGCCGCCAGACGCGTACTCGCGCTGACTTGGCTTAGCGCATGGCCGGACCCGGGCAGGGCCGAGGCCGCCTCCTACCGGAAGCTCGCGTTGATCCGCTCGAGCGCGTCGGACCCGGGGCAGAGTTCTTCTTCTCCCAGCGCGTTCAGCGGCGTCTCCACGGTGTCGAGGATCTCGTGGCAGTCGCTGGCGTCCGGGTCGACGTAGAGGAGCCCGGTCACCACTTCGCCTTCCTGCTGCGCCTCGAGCACGTGCTCGAGGGCGTGGGCGCGGTTGTGGGGATCGTAGCTGGTGTCGAGCTTGCGCAGCCGCAACTGCGAGCCGTCGGGCATGTGCACGGTCTCCACCTCGCCGGGGGCGTAGTCGGCGGTGATTTCCTCGCCCGCGGCGATGAAGTCCGCGGTGACGACGCTCGCGCCGCGCGTACGGAGGTAGTCGTAGCTCTTGGTGGAACCGTTGTGGTTGTTGAACGCCACGCAGGGGGAGATGACGTCGATGAAGGCGAAGCCGCGGTGCAGGAGTCCCGCCTTGATGAGCGGTACGAGCTGCGTCTTGTCGCCGGAGAAGCTGCGGGCCACGAAGCTCGCGCCGATCTGCAGCGCCATCGACACGAGGTCGATGGGTTCGTACAGGTTCGGCACGCCTTTCTTGCTGGTCGAGCCCTTGTCGTTGGTCGCGGAGAACTGGCCCTTGGTGAGTCCGTAGGTGCCGTTGTTGTCCACGATGTAGAGCATGTTGATGCGGCGCCGCACGATGTGGGCGAACTGGCCGATGCCGATGGACGCCGAGTCGCCGTCGCCGGAGACGCCGATGCAGTAGAGCTCGCGGTTGGCGAGGTTGGCGCCGGTCGCGACGGAGGGCATGCGGCCGTGCACCGAGTTGAAACCGTGCGAGTTGCCCAGGAAGTAGCTCGGCGTCTTGGAGGAGCAGCCGATGCCGGAGACCTTGGCGAACAGGTGCGGGGGGATGGCCAGCTCCGCGCACGCCTGCACGATCGCGGCGCTGACGGAGTCGTGGCCGCAGCCGGCGCACAGCGTCGAGACGAGGCCCTCGTAGTCCCGGCGGGTAAGGCCGATCTCGTTGGTCGGCAACAGCGGGTGATGGACCCGGGGCTTGGCGACGAATGTCATGGACTTGTCCCCTCGATCAGGCGCGCTGCCTTACCGGCAATCATGACGGTGATCATGCGACCGAGTCTTCGCCGGGAGTGCCCCGACCGATCACCGTCTGCATGGCCGGAGTGCCCCCGCGCGTCCCGCGGCCGACCGCCCAGAGCCTCGGCAGCCGCATCTTCTCGTAGTGGTCGAGCACGCTCTCCTGGATGATGTCCGCCGAGATGGACATGCCGCCGTAGTAAAGCACCGGCACGATCTTCGCCGCGTCGACGCCGGTCTCGTTCACCAGCAGGGTCTTCATCTGCGCGTCGCGGTTCTGTTCCACGAGGAAGACGAACTCGTGCCGGTACAGGAACTCCGTGACTTCCTGGCTGAAGGGGAAGCCGCGGATGCGCATGGCGTCGAGCTGCACGCCATCGTCGGCCAGCCGCTCCAGAGCCTCGCCCATCGGCATGGCCGTGCTGCCGTAGAAGACGATGCCGGCGCGATGGCCGTGGCCCGAGATCTCGGGGGCCGGCACGAGGGACGCCGCCGTCCGCCATTTCACGAGCAGCCGGTCCATGTTCTCGGTGTAGGCCTCGGGCGCCTCGGTGTAGCGCGCGTACGCGTCGCGTGACGTGCCGCGGGTGAAGAATGCACCCTTCGTCGGGTGCGCACCGGGCAGCGTGCGATAGCCGATGCCGTCGCCGTCGACATCGACGTAGCGGCCGAAATCCTCGATGGCGTCGAGATCCTCGCGTGAGAGCACCTTGCCGCGGTCATAACGGCGGTCGTCGTCCCACGTCAGCGGCTCGGACAGGTTGTCGTTCATGCCGATCTCGAGGTCGGAGAGGACGATGACCGGCGTCTGCAGCCGGTCCGCGAGGTCCAGCGCGTCCGCCGCGAACTCGAAACACTCCCTGGGCGTGGACGGAAACATCAGCGGATGCTTCGTGTCGCCGTGGGAGGCGTACGCGGCGAGCAGGACATCGCCCTGCTGGGTGCGGGTCGGCATGCCCGTCGACGGTCCCGCGCGCTGGATGTCGAACAGTACCGCGGGAATCTCCGCGAAGTAGGCGAGACCCAGGAACTCCGACATCAGCGACAGTCCCGGACCGCTGGTCGCCGTGAACGCCCGGGCGCCGTTCCAGCCCGCGCCGATGACGATGCCGATGGCGGACAGCTCGTCCTCCGCCTGCAGTACGGCGAACTTGCGTTGACCGGTGTCCGTCTCCGTGCGCAACTGGCCGGCGTGCTTCTCGAAGGCCTCCGCCATCGAGGTGGACGGCGTGATCGGGTACCACGCGCAGATCGTCGCGCCACCGTAGATCGCCCCGAGCGCCGCGGCGGCGTTGCCGTCGATCATGATGCTGTCGCCCAGCCCGGACGTGCGGCGGAGCTGGATCGGCAGCGGACAGTCGAGGTACTCCCGGGCGTAGCCGCGCCCGATCTCCAGCGCATGGATATTCGGCGCGATGAGTTCGTCCTTGCCGCGGTACTGCGTCGAGACCATGCCCGTGATGACCTCGAAATCGATATTGATCAGGGCCGACAGGGCGCCCAGGTAGACGATGTTCTTGAACAGCTTGCGCTGCTTCGGGTCGGGGAACTCGGGCAGGATGAGCTTCGCGATCGGGATGCCGATCTCCGTGATGTCGGCGCGGAACAGGCGCCGGTCGAGGCCCTTGGAGTTGTCGTAGAGCAGGTAGCCGCCGGGAACCACCGAAGCCACGTCCTCGGCGTAGGTCTCGGCGTTCATCGCCACCATGAGGTCCACGCCCTCGCGGCGGCCGTGGTGGCGGTCCTCCGACACGCGCACCTCGAACCACGTCGGCAGGCCCTCGATGTTCGACGGGAAGATATTGCGCGTCGCGATCGGGACGCCCATGCGGAAGAGCGCCTTGGCGAACATGCCGTTCGCGCTCGCCGAGCCCGATCCGTTCACGTTCGCGAAGCGGATGACAAAATCGTTGTACGTCGTCATCCGGCGGTCACCCGGAGTAAGTCCCGAGCTGCGGGATGTGCACCACCGACTTCTGCATGTCCCACGCCGCCGTCGGACACCGTTCCGCGCAGAGCCCGCAGTGCAGGCAGACGTCCTCGTCCTTCACCATCACGCGGCCCGTCGGCAGCGTCTGCGACACGTACAGGTCCTGCTCGGCGTTGTCGGCCGGTGCCGT
The DNA here is from genome assembly GCA_009840715.1 of Gammaproteobacteria bacterium. Classification (GTDB taxonomy): domain Bacteria; phylum Pseudomonadota; class Gammaproteobacteria; order Pseudomonadales; family Azotimanducaceae; genus VXNE01. The sequence continues at coordinate 2,074 of VXNE01000231.1, read as the reverse complement.
GAGGCGTTCGCGCAGGTCGGTCTCCTCGCCGTTCGACGTGAAGGTGATGCAGTCCATCGGGCAGATGTCCACGCATGCGTCGCATTCGATGCACAGACCTTCCGTGAACACCGTCTGCACGTCGCAGTTCAGGCAGCGCTGCGCTTCCTTGAAGCCAAGCGCCCGGTCGAAGCCGAGTTCGACCTCCACCTTGATGTTGCCGAGCGCGCGCCGTTTCTCCGCGTGCGGCACGATGAAGCGCTTCGCGGGGTCGTGTTCGGCGTCGTAGCTCCACTCGTGCACGCCCATCTTCTGGCTGATGAGGTTCACGCCCTCCGGGGGGCGGTCCGCCTTCAGGTCCTTGCCCTGGCACAGCAGGTGGATGGAGATGGCCGCCTGGTGGGCATGGGCGGACGCCCAGATGATGTTCTCCGGACCGAACGCCGAGTCGCCGCCGAAGAACACCTTGGGGTGCGTCGACTGCAGCGTCACCTCGTCGAGCACGGGGCAGTCCCACTTGTCGAACTCGAGGCCGATGTCCCGCTCGATCCAGGGGCAGTGGTTCTCCTGGCCGATCGCCATCAGGATGTGATCGCACTCCATGTAGACGTCCGGCTCGCCGGTCGGCACGTAGCGGAGGCGGCCGCTCGACTCGTCGCGGACCGGCGTGACGCACTCGAAGACGACGCCCTTGAGCTTGCCGTTCTCGTGCACGAACTCCTTCGGCGGGCGGTTGTTGACGATGGGGATGTTCTCGTCCATCGCCTCTTCCTTCTCCCACTCCGAGGCCTTCATGACCTCGAAGGCGGAGCGCACGACGACCGTGACGGACTCGGCGCCGACCCGTTTCGACGTGCGGCAGCAGTCCATGGCCGTGTTGCCGCCGCCCATCACGATCACCTTGCCGGAGATGGACGTGGTGTGGCCGAACGCGACGCTCGACAGCCAGTCGATGCCGATCGAGATGTGGGCGTCCACCTCCTGGCGTCCGGGCAGGTCGAGGTCGCGGCCACGCGGCGCGCCGGTGCCCACGAAGTAGGCGTCGTAGTCCATGTCGAGCATGTCCTTCATGCTCGTGATCTCGTAGCCGAAGCGCGCGTTCACGCCCATGTCGAGGATGATGTCCACCTCTTCCTCGAGGACGTCCGCAGGGAGCCGGAAGGCGGGGATCTGGCTGCGCATCATGCCGCCGCCGGCCGGGTCGCGGTCGAACATGTCGATCTCGTAGCCGAACGGCAGCAGGTCCCGCGCGACCGCGAGGGACGCGGGTCCGGCGCCGAGCATGGCGATGCGCTTGCCGTTCTTGCGTTTCGGGACGGTCGGGAGGTAGGGACCGATGTCACCCTTGTGGTCCGCCGCCACGCGCTTCAGCCGGCAGATGGCAACCGGTTTCTCCTCGGTCCGCACGCGCCGGCAGGCCGGCTCGCAGGGACGGTCGCAGGTGCGCCCGAGGATGCCCGGGAACACGTTGGATTCCCAGTTGATCATGAACGCCTCGGTGTAGCGTTCCTCGGCGATCAGGCGGATGTACTCGGGCACCGGCGTGTGGGCGGGACACGCCCACTGGCAGTCCACGACCTTGTGGAAATAGGACGGGTCCCGGATGTCGGTGGCTTTCATGGCGAGCGCGGGCCGGCGCGGAGCCAACCCGTTGAGGTCGGCGGACTTTTCACGGAGGCGCAACTTTACCCGTTTACGGGTCCCGCATCCACCGGAATCGCCCGTTTCCCGGCCCTCGGGAGGGCGCCTGCCGGGCCAGGCGAACGGCCGCTAACCGCCCGCACGCCGCGGCCTCGGAGGCTCTGTGGTTCCCTTGCCCACCAATACGTCGCGGAGGGCGTCGCGGAGGCCTTCGAGGAGTCCTTCGACGTAGGCCACCCGCTCGCGCACCTCCGCCACACCGACTTCCACGCGGCCGAGACGTTCGCCGAGTTCGTTCGTCTGCCGGTCCAGCCGGTCTTCCAGGCGGTCGAGACGCGCGTGCAGCCGACGTTGACCGTTCAGCGTCAGCGTCGCCAGCGCGACGCCGACAGCGATGATGGCCCAGAACTCCGGAGTCATGTGCACAGTTTAAGCCCCTTGGCGCCACGTGGAA
>VXNE01000428.1 GCA_009840715.1 Gammaproteobacteria bacterium | reverse complement strand
TCCAGGACAGCGAAACCCCGTTCCCGGCGTGCCGATCCGTGTTCAGGCTCCAGCCGGTCGCCGCGCTGTTGAGGGAGTCCGACTCCGTCCCTTGGATCTCATAGTCGTTGCCGGCGCCTGAGGCCGTGGAGTCGAACATCACGAAGTACCGGGTGCCGTTCTGGAGGGTGGCGCTCGCCGGCGGCGTGAAGGTCAGCGTCCCGTCGGAAATGGCCGGGTTGGTCAGCGTGTACAGGCTGTAGTACGGATTGCCGTTGCTCCTGGCGTTGAAGATCCGCACCCGGACGCCATCCGAGGCCGCGGCGTTTGCGAGCACGGCCTTGATCGACGTGAGGTTGTATCCCCGCTCGCTGCTGCCGGTCTGGAATCGAATCGCCTGGGTGGCATTGAAGGACGGGGCGTCACTGGAAATGCCGACGGCGATGCTCGTACCGTCGCCTTCGTCCAGGTTGCTGAGCAGGGCATCGGCCGACGCCTGGTCCGCGACCGAGCAAAGGAAGGCGGCGAGCGACAGGACCACGGCGGCCCGCGGAGAGGACCAGCCTCGCCGGCCCGTGGCAGCGTCCTTGCCGAACCATCCCCCGGCCGCCGGTCGCCTACACATGGACGCTCCCTCATCCCACGAATGCCAGACCGCGTGGCGCGCTCGGAAACGCCCGCGGTGCGCGCACGTTCCGCACTATAGGAACGACCGCCCCGATCCGCGTCCCCAATACTGGGGTCAGTCGGCATCATGCCAACGTTGCCCGACCCATCCCCGCGAGCGCTCCGACGCGCCGCCGCACCGCGACTCGCGCCCGTGGGCAGGCGGCATGGACGGATTCCTCCCCCATGTTGGGGAAGCGCCACGCGCCGACCGCCCCTATGCTCCCCGGCATGGGTGAGCCGGAGCGTCGATCCGCTTGCCCTTCGGCGCGTTGTCGTACCGTCGGCGGGCGCCCAACGACCGACCCGGGAGCAGTAGGGACGGGTCACCGTGAAGGACGAAACGACATTCGGGCGCATCCTCGCGTCGCTCCACGACGCCGCCCTCGATCCTGCGCGCTGGCCCGGCTTCTCGGGGGTCGTCGACGATGCCCTCGACGTGCACGGCCAAAGCCTGATACTCCTCGCCCGGGGCCTGAGCGTGCGCGAAGTCGCTGCGGCGACGGGCCGCCGCGAGAGCACCGTGCGCTCGCACATCAAGCACATGTTCACCAACCGCGGGGTCACACGGCAGGCGGATCTCATCCGGCTCGTCCGGTCCCTGGCCGGCGTCGAGGACCGCGCCCCGGGCACCGAGGTTCCCCAGGTCACGGCCGGAAGCCCTGCCGCCGGCGACGGCCCCCGGGGCCGCAAGTGAGTCAGGTCGCCGCCGTCATGAGAAGGCTCGCGTTGGTCGCACTGCTGGCGCCCCTGGCGTTGGGGGATCCGGCAACCGAGCAACGCCTGCTCGCGGCAGCCGTTGCGGACCTCTACGCGGCGCTGGACGGGGCGGCGGTCACATGCGAAGCCCTCGAGACCGCCTACCGCCATGCGACCGGTTGCCGCCAGGATGCGGTCGCGATGTCCCGGCACCAGTGCTGGGTGGCTCGGGCGTTGGCGGAGCGAAGCGCGCACGGCGGAGTGCCGCGGCAGTTGCGCGAGTCGGTGGAGCGGCTTGAAATTCTCCGGGCGGAGCCCGGCTGCCCGCCACTCGATCCGTAGGACTGTTCGCTTTCAATCCTGTCGATCCCGGGCGCGAAGCTGTTCCACAAGCGCCCTGCGCCAGCCGCGCAGCAGATTCAGCACATCTGGGGCAACTTCGTGCTGGCCGGCGCGTCCGGCGCACACTGGGGCTTCACCAGCGCCGACCGGATACACGGCGGCTTCGATCCCGACGCCCTGGTGGACCACGGCAACGGCCGCTACCGCGCGGGATGTTTCGTCACCAGTTCGGGTCCGGGCCGCTATAGCCCGATCGAACTGTACCTGGCCGGCTACATCGCGCCGGAAGAAGTGCCGAACCTCAGGGTGGCCGTGAACGGGCGTTGGCCGTACGAGGACGGCAGCCCCGTGCGCACCAGCGACGGGCATCCCCTCTTCGCCGCAGAGCGCCGGTTTCGCGCCGCTGACCCGCCGAGGCCCGATGTCCGCCGGCAGTGTTGCGGCCGCCGGCACTTCTTGTCGTTGACCGTACCCTCCGAGGATCTCGCCCGCTCGAGCGAATGTCCCACAATAATTCATCGAAACGGCCTACAGATTCCGCGGCCCCTGATCAGGAGAATGGGCCATTGTGGCCCGCACAAGCATGCCGGTGCGCGGATGCTTCGGGCCACGGAAACGGCTATTCTGACGAAAGGACACGGAACCCCATGGCACAGCCAGTGATGGACACGCTGCAGGTGGCGGATGCGCTACAGCGCTCAGGGATGGAGCGCGAACAGGCAGAGGGCTTCGCCCACACGCTTGGCACACAACTTGGTGACCATATCGCGGTTCGCAAGGATCTGGATCTGGGTTTCGAGCGCATTCTTGCCCGCGTCGACGAGCGGTTCGCCCGAGTCGACAAGCAGTTCGCCCAGGTCGACAAGCAGTTCGCCCAGGTCGACAGGCAGTTCGCCGAGTTCAGGGGCGAGATCAAGTCGCTGCACACCAAGTTCAACGTATTCGGCGTCGGTGCGGGGTTGGTGCTCGCCTTTCTCGGCGTGGTCGCGGGTTTCCTGGCGGTCGTCGCAGGCCTGGACCGGCTGGCGTAGGGGTCGCGGCGATCGTTGCTGGCGCAACGGCCCGGGAACCCCAACCGTGGGACGGCTAACGGCTGACGGCTGCGATCAGTGCGTCGCCGGACTCGCAGTCGATGATCGCGTCGCCGATCGACTCGAGGCGTTCCGGCTCCGCTAACCCGGTCCCCACCGCGAGACGCCCGCAGCCCAAACCGCTAGTAGACTAGGGTGTTTCTCCTAGTCTCCCAAACCCACAGGAACGCCATCCCATGAGAAAGACCTTCTTTCCCTTGAGTTGCTGCCTCGCATTCAGCGCTTCATCCGACGTGTCGACACGGGTCACAGAATGGGACTGGCTGAACCAGGCGGCGGAACCGACCACGACTCAATGCTATGTGGAGATCGATAGCGGCCTCGACGTCGAAGTGGAAGCGGGCACCCTTTACGTCATCGGCGTATACGACGAGTACAGCGGTCTCGTCGATCCAGACAGGGAAATGTTCTCGGTGTCCTATGATTCAGGCGGATTCATCTATCGAGACCCGATCAGCGTCGAGAGCGACGGGTATGACGTGTACGTGGACTACTCCATCCTGACGCCTTATGAGCAAAGCCAAGCTGTCTACATCGAGTCCGAGCACCCGGCAGGAGCGGAAACGTGGTGGGCTCCGGACGCCGTCAGTAGTTTGCTGCTGCAATGGAGCAACCATACGTGCGTCGACGAAGACGGCGACCGCTACTGCGACTTAATCGAGATGCAGAACGGTGAGACATTCCCGGCAGTTCCCATGAGAGTCTCAGAACAAAGAGCCCTGACCGAATTGTCTGGAAAAGCACTGGAACACCAAGGTCAGCGCGCGGAGGGCGAGCTTCCAGATAGCCGGGGACACTAACCTCATCCGGGAGACCCGATGGTCAGGCCAGTGCCAGGAGAGCCCTGAATTGTCGACGGGCGATCTGGAAGAGCCGGCACCCCACCCAGCGAGGCGCGAGGTCTGCGCGATCTCCAACTACGTGCTCTTCGGAGGTCGTAGGCCAGCATCCGATTTCCTGGACGGCGGCTCCAAGCACTACCTATGCAATCCTTCAATGAAGATCGAGGGTTCGGAGTACACCGGAAACCACATCATTCGCCAATTCGAGAAGAGCAGAGGAAGGTTCGGTGGGTTCACTTGTCCGGCCGTGGAACCCAAGGACACCCCAACGCACACGGAGTTCTCAACAGACATTCTCAAGGGCCACAAGGTGTCCAGAGAGACGTGGCGAGGACTGCAACTCAACGGGGTGGTTCGCTAGCGAGATCGCCCGGTTCGGGGCCGACCGACGATGCCCGGTGCGTGCCGCCCGCTTTTGGAAGCGGGCGGGCGGCGCGCTGTCCGCCAACCCCGACTCGGACAACGGGGTCTTGCGGGAGACGTTGATGCCGCCTGCTGTTTAGCGGTCCCGCTCGACCGCCATTGGCTGCGAACCCGATACCGCTCCTACAGCGCGAGCCCGACTAGCGTGCCGTTTTCCTGTCGGCGACGAGCGCGACCACCGCGTCGTAGATCGCGAACGCCCCCCGGCTCGTGAGGCAGCCGTGCACGCACTCGCCGGGCGGAACCTCGCGCCACTCCGGCGCCGGCCAGCCGGCGACGCCCACACGTGTGATGTCGACAAGGCGAACGGGCCTGGCGTCCTTGAGCGCCCGTGCCGCCGCACGCTCAATGAACCCGAGCCACGGCACGATGCGACGCTCGCCGTTGGGGAGCACGTAGCCGATCTGTCCCCCGGGGCGCTCCGTCAGGACGACGTTGCGGTAGTTGATCCGGCGATTGAGGACGAGTTGGGGCATCGCGAAACTGTATAGGCAAACAGTCCTCGAAGTCGAGGCTCCTGTCGCCTTCGCCGGAGCCTCGGTGCCCCACGGCACAGCCAGACGGGCGTCTACGGCCTGCCGCGAGCGTGTTCAGACCGCTACGCGACGCCAGCCGTTCACGGCTTGCCAGGCAGCTCGAACGGATCGGCGCGCTCGACATCCACAACGTAGCCAAGGTCGGCCATGGACTGGATCGTGATCGCACTCAGTCGGGTTCCGCCGCCGTCGATCATGAGTTCCCGCGGGTAGTCCCAACCGAATGCATCGCCGTGCCAATGGCCCCAGTCCTGGGGGGAAACGGGGATCCTCGTCGCGTCGGCGCCGCCTGCGGCGTTGTATGCTTCGACCGCGAGTGGGCCGGTGAAGTACGGGCTGTCGCCGTCGTGCTCCAGAAGCTCCAGATCCTCCCACACCGTTCCGAACCCCAGCACGTGCCCGAGTTCGTGCAGGATAGTGTATTCGGGCTGGCTGGCCGCCTGCTCCGTGTCGAGAACGAACCGGCCCGCGTAAGGCAGCCGGGACGCTGCGCGGAGGGCGCAGTGGCCGCCATAGCCCTTTCCTCCCCGAACCGGTGCGACCCGGACGAAAATCAGGACGTCGTCCACCGGTCCATAAACGCGATGGTCCCCCACGAGGGAACCGCATCGGTCGAAATCGCGTTCGAAATGGCCCGTCAGGGGGATGTCGTCCAGATCGCCAGTCACGATCTCCATCCAGCGTTCCGCCATGTCGCGGGTTGTCGTGCGGACTTCCTCGGGGACACTTCGATCGAACACGAGCCCGATCTGGAACGAGTCCGGCTCCGGAGCCCGAAACACGGTGACCGGGACCTCCTGCCAGGCGCTCAGGCCCGCCGGGTCCGTCGCCGCGATGATCGCCGTGGACGTTCCTTCGCCTCTGGGGACCAGGGATACAGTGCTGCCCGCCACGTCCGCCGCCACCGGCGCGGCCCCGTCGGGGCAGGCCTCGCCGTCGCACAACACCTCGACGCTGTAGGTCAGCTCCGCGCCGTCCGGGTGGGAAAAGTAGCCCGCGACCTCGATCTCGGGCTCCGGGCTCCCGACCGTCAGCACGTGCGCGGGGATCTCGCCCTTTGCCGCCGGCCATTGCTTGTCGGATTCGGCGAACAGCGCGAGCGGCGGTCCGGGTAGGACCTCCAGGCCAGTGAAGTAGCCCGAACTCGGCGCGAGCGGACGCAGCCCCACATGCGTCGCCCCGGTCACCGACCCCTCCACGCGCGTCGCCGCGCTCTCCGTCGCGCCGGCGTCCACGTCCAGTTCCCCTGACGCGGTGCTGCCGTTCACCGTCACCAGCCGCGCCTTGATCCCGAACGGTGCTCCCTCCCGCACGCGAACGACCAGGTCGGCCGGACCCGGAGCCAGATCCGACGCGTCCGTTCGCGTGAGTTCCACCGTGAGCGGGAACGGCGCGCCCGGGTTGCCGGCCAGGTCCAGCATGCGCAGGTTCGCGAGTCCCGAGAACAGGCCCGGCGGAAGCGTTCGGAGGTCATGGTCGCCAAGAGACAACTCGCTAAGCCCGGGCGTGCCCCTGAACACGCCGGCGGGCAACGCCGCGAGACGACCGCCAGCCAGCCAAAGCTGCGAGAGGGCAGGCAAGCCGGAGAACGCATCCGGCGGCAGTGTGGTCAGACGGGTGTTCCGCATCCACAGGCTCTCGAGCCGGTCGAGCCCCGCGAACAGGCCACCAGGCAATCCGCCCAACGGCAGGTTGTCCAGATTCAGATCACGGAGCCTCGAGAGCCCCTCGAACAGACCCGCGGCGAGGCTCCGCATTTCGCCGTTGGAATACAGTTGCAGCGACACCAGTTCCTCGAGGGGAGCGAACAGCTCGACCGGGAACTCCTCAATGGCCGTGTACGAGATCTCCAGCGCCTGAAGGTTCGTCAACCCGGCGAAGATGTCGCCCGGGAGATACGACAACTCCCTTTCCGCTCGCAGCAGGAGCGTGCGGAGATTGTGCAGGCCGGCGAAGTCGCCGCTCGCCAGCCGCTCGACGCCCGTGTCGCCGAGCTCCAGCCACGACACCCTGGACAGATCCTCGTCCGTCACGCCCGCGCAGTCCGCCCGCCCGCTCTGCCGGACGAGTTCGGCCCGCACCTGCGGCGTCCGCAGGCACACGCCCGTCGGATAGACCGCCTCCGCGACGAGGCCCATGAAACGGTCGAAGGACGCGAACTCGTTCGTGCCCCCCTCGACCTGCACGCCGCCGCCGTGGTCGGCGTCGCCGCGGATCTTGTCCAGTAGCAACGTCCGGTTGTCGGGGTCCGCGCCCACGTAGGCTTCGAACACGTCGAGGTTCTTGGAGAGATGCCCGGGATCCGATGCCGTCGCGAACACGAGCGGCGTGTGCGCGGACTCCCCGCCTGCCACGTGGCAGTTCACGCACCTCGACTGCACCATGGGCGCGACCAGCGCCTCATACGCCTCCGCCGCCGTCTCGACCGGTCCCGCGCCCCGCTGCGGCGCGGTCGTCAGGTTCGTCAGGTGACCGGTCGGGCTCGACAGGAGACTCATCGCGGTGATCGCCCGATCCGCGGTCACCGTCAGGGACCACTTGCCGGCGCCGTCGCCCAGCGCGCCCTCAAAGTCGTCGCCCCCCGTCTCTAGCTCCAACGCGGACAGTGTCCGCGAGCCGCCCGCGGGCACTGTCGCCACCACTTCGCTCCCGGGCGACGCCCCGTTCCCGTCGATCCCGACGACGGTTACCCGGGCGGCCTCGCTGCCCGGATTCACCAGCCGCAGCAGGCTCCGCTGGTTCACGTTGCTCCCGGGATTGAACACCGCCACCCGGTGCCGTTTCGCCGACCGGGGCGCGACGTCGTGCATAGCCGTCAGGAACCCCTCGTCCGTGCGGATGTACGACAGCACCTGCAGGTCCAGGCCGCTCGTCAGTTCCAGCCGCCAGTCGCCTTCGCCAGCGCCGGTGCTGCCCGTCAGTCCCTTGTCGGTGTTACCGAGCTCCAGGTCGTCCGAGTTGAAGTGCCGCGCCTCCGCGGCGCCGATCTCCAGGGTCAATGACTCGTAAGCCCTGTCCGTCTCGTCGAACGCCCTTACCGTCACTTCGCCAGCATCGTCCGAGCGGTTGATCACACGCACGAACCCCTGCCGACCGTCGGGATCGGACGCCGACGGGAACAGCGGCACCGGGTGCACGCCGTCGACTGCGTTGTCCGGCGCCGTCGACAGGTTCGTCAGGTGGCCCGTCGGGCTCGAAAGCAGACTCATCGCGACGAGCTCATGCGCGGACTCCACGAGCAGCCGCCACTTGCCGGAACCGTCACCGATCGAGCCGGCAAGCCCCACTACTCCCCCGGCCTCCAGTTCCGCCGCCGTGTAGGTCCGCGCCGCCCGTCCCGGAATCGACACCGTCGCGCCGTTACCCGGGGAGGCGCCGCCGTCGTCGGTGCCGGCGATCGTCGCTACGACCTCCGCGTCTGTCACGTTTACCAGCCGAAGCAGGCTCTGCTGGGCGAGGTTGCTGCCGGGGTTGAACACCGCCACCTCGTGCCGGCCGGCCGCCGTCGGCACCGTGTCGTGCATCGCAGTCAGGAAGCCGTCGGTGGTGCGGATGTACGAAAGCACCTCGATGTCCAGCTCGCTGTCGAGTACCAGGCGCCAGGCTCCCAACCCGGCTCCCGTGCTCCCGGTGAGCCCCTTGGCCGCGTTCCCGTCCTCGAGGTCGTTGGAGTTGAAGTGCACCGTCTGGCCCGCAGCGATCCTGAACGCAACCGGCCCGTAGGACGTGCCTTCGTCGTCGAACGCCTCGACGGCGACCTCACCCGCCGCGTCCGAGTGGTTGATCACCCGCACGAATCCCTGTCGCCCCAGCGCGTCCGACGCGGACGGGAAGTACGGCACCGCATGCTCGGACGATGACGCGCTCGCCTGCCCGGCGGCGGACCCGCATACGGTTACGAGGCAAATGGCAAGGAAGGACCATGCACCGGAGCGCCTGGTCCGGCTGTGACTTCCGAAACGAAGCAAGTTCATGATTGGGGTTCCCTTGGAGATTCGGCTGGCGCTCGAGTTGCCGCGCGCCAACCGACTATGGTGGGTCCGCGTCAGCAGACGGACACGGTTTCATCGAATCCAGTCTTCGGCAGGCGGAAGTCCGCGGCTCACCCTGACGTCGAGTCCGGGCTGGGGCAGGATCCGGTCGAAATCGCGCTGGGTCAGAGGACGAGACGGGATCACCGCCGGGTCGTCCAGGATGGCCCGAAGTTCACCCGTCTGCGGGTCGAGAGCCATCACCGTCGGAGACTCGCTACCCTCTCGCAGCTCGACCCCGCCGCTAGGCCCGGAGAGGATCAGACTCACCAGTTCTGTCGCCCACTCCGGCTGAACCGGAAGCGCGAACACGAAGACCGATTCTCCGTCACCGTGGGAGATTTCCGGCATCTCGAACGCGACCGAGAACAAGGGGTTTCCGTCCACACGTCTGCCCTCCAGCCGATATGGACCAGCAGCATCGGGCACGTCCGGCGTCGCATCGACCACGAACGCGGGGTCGAGATAGGGTGTCCCGTCCGCGGCAACGCCGCCCGAGACGAGAAGCGACTTGGTCGGCTCGGGCGCGAACGAACGGACAACGGGGTCGGAAGCAATCAGCTCGTCCATCGCTTTCGTGTAGTGGTATTCACTAATCCATTCGGGCGAGCAATAGCTCATGAGGTCGTGCGTGGAAGGTGGCACCATCCGGCCATTGCCACCAGCGATTGGCCATTCGTATCCCCAAACCCCGGTCGTTCCAGAAGTTTGGGGGAACAGCTTGTCCACTCCGCTTGGGCCCCCGCAGGGCGCATGCCACAATCGGAGATTGTGCCCGAACTCATGTGCTACTACAGAAGGCGAGAACGCGTCAGCGACGGAGATCTTCGCACCAACTTGCGCGCGTCCCCCAGCACCGGAACGGTCCACGCCGATCAAGCCCATCCAGTAGCCGTTACTCCAGTAGCCCGTCGGGTCGCTTGCATCGAGGAGCTTCTGTGCCTTCTTCACAGCCCCGAGGTTCTTTGTCCTATTGCGCGTGTCGGTCACAAGGGGCTCTCTCACCCGAATAGTTAAACCACCGACAGGCAGCAAGTACCGGAGGTCGGAGAACAGGTGGTGGGACGGGGTGAGTACTCGGGCGACCGTCTCAGGTCCGGTGAGGTCCAGGTAGGGATCATCGTCATCCGTCAAGTCATAGCGGAACGGAATCACCGTGATCGGCACTTCCGGCACGCGACGCACCTCGACCGAAGCCCTGCCGGTCAAGGGAAAGCGCCTTACCACCTCCAGT
>VXNE01000356.1 GCA_009840715.1 Gammaproteobacteria bacterium | reverse complement strand
CCCCCCCGGCCCCGCAGAGATAGGCCAGCGGGGGGGGGAGCGGGCGCCGGGCGGCGGGCACGGGGATGTAGCGAATGCCGCCGGCGCACAGGCGAGGCCACCAGCGCGGGAACGCGACGTCCAGCGTCCGCCACGCGTGGTAGCGGATGCCCAACGCGCGCACGTTGTGCCGCGCCTGCTGTTCGAGAAACCGGATCCGTTCGAGGTACGTATCGAACTCGCGGGCGAGCTGCCGCAGGGTCCGTTTGGGCTCGATGCCCGTGCGCGCCTCGAACACCCGGCGGGCGGAGGGTTCGAGTGCCTCGATGGCCAGCCGGTGGAACGCCTCCGGGGTCATCGGAGCCCCGCCGGCTTCCGCGAACCAGGCGCCCCTCTCAGCGGGTTCGGGGTGGCGTGCCAGGAAGATCGACAACGCGAGCACGAGCTGCTGCACGGCCCGCACCGGCAGCCGGGGAACGTCGTCACGCAATGCGAAACACCAGCCGATGTAGTTGCGGGGCAGCCGCCGGAGGGGAGTGAACACGGCCGGAACGCGCGCGGCGGCGGCCCGGCGAATGATCGGGTCGACTAGCGTGGAGACCGGATAACGCGCGACGAACTCGGCCAGGGTCATTGAGAGCTCGTCCTGTTCGGGAGCCCTGCCGGCACGCGCCGGTGGCTGTCTGGGACCGACAGCGGCCGGCGGGGGCGCGGACTTCGGGCCGGCGCCGGAGGTCGGGTCCGCGCCTTGTTGGACCAAGCCAACGCGCCGCCGCGGGCGTTTTCGATAGGCGGTCATGGTGGTCGATCGTATAGATCGCAGGACGGGGCGGAAGCGGACGTTAGCCCGGTGTCGATGGGGAAATGTCGCACATCGGGGCAGACATTGACCCGATCGGAGGGTAGGCGCAAGGCTTGGCCCGCCGGTGGTGGTCCGCGCACGATGTCCGGACGGGACGAGCCCCCGGCGCCGTGCGTGAATCCGAGACGGGACGGGGCAAGCCCGTCCCCTACAAGGTGATATCCCGCTGCCAGTACTCGTCGCCTTCGACGGCGATCTCCGCGCGGGCACGCTCGTTCCAGTGGCCGTCGCCCAGGTAGCTGCCACGGTAGTCGTACGGCGTCTCGTCCGGAAACCGCTGACGTCGGGCGTCGATGGCGAGCGGGATCATCCGCGCGCGCCGCAGGACGTAGTCCTCGGAGTACTTGATCGCCTTGGTGCTCCCGGGCTTCTTGAAGGCGTGCACGTTCGTCGTCTCCGCGCCGATCGCGGAGTCGCGCTTGTGAAACCCCATCACCATCGTGTTGCGGCGGATGGTGGTCCGGTTGGGGAACGACCCGTGCAGCGAGCTGCGGTTCACCATGCCGACGTCGCCGGGCTCGAGCATCATCGGCACGGCGTCGGCGAGCCGGTCGGTGATCGGCGGGAAGCTGCCGTCGTTGGCCAGCCGCCAGCGGCGGTGGCTGCCCGGCACGACCCAGAGCCCGTTCTCGGGCGTGCACTTCGACCACGCCACGGACAGGTTGAAGCCGTGGGTCTTGCCCGAGCCGTCTGCTTGTTCGAGGGCCTCGCCGTCCTCGGTCCAGTGGGTGCGGCCGTCCTGGTGCCAGGGGGTGGGCGCACCCTCGCCCGGGTCCTTGTTGAAGATGCTCTCGTGAAACGGCACGAAGTCTTCGCCGTTCACGCTCGCGACCATGCGCAGGATGTCGGGGTGCGCGTAGGCCCGGAGCGCCGAGTCCATCATCATGAGCGGGTGGGAGACGAGGTGCACGGGGGCCGCCTGCTCCTCCTCGCCGGCCCCTTCCGGCTGCTTGATGCGGCTGTCGCGGATGTTGCCCAGCGTGTAGTAGCCCGGGAAACGCACCGGCTTCCCGTGCCGGTCCAGGTCGCCGGTCTCCGTCACCGGGGCGTTGTCGAGGACCACTGCGAACTCGGCCTCGAGTTCCGCGCACTCGTCGGCGGAGAGGACGCCGGTGAAGACGAAGAAACCGTGCTGCCGGTACGCGTCGAGCTGTTCCTGGGCGAGCACCCCGCGCTTGTCGAAGCGCATCGGCCCCCGGTTGCCGAGGGTGAGTGCGCGGCGGATGCCGTCCTCGCGATATTCCTCCCAGGATTGGTCGGACGCTGCGTCGATGGCCGTTGCCGTCCCCGTCATGCCGGGACCCCCGTGGTCTGCTCCCCGAAACACCATACGCTATACGCGGCTATCGCTGCCTGCAAGCCGCGGTTGCGGCCGTGTCAGCCGGGAGGATCGACCACGACCGTCCTGAAGTCCGCCGGCGCCACGACTTCGAGCACCTCGAAGTCGTCGGACCCGGCGATCTCCCGGTGCGGGATTCCCGGGCGCTGGTTGATGCAGTCGCCCTTCCTGATGGTCCGCTCGCCCACGTCCGCGTACTCGAACGTGGCCCAGCCGTTCAGCACGTAAACCATCTGGAACGTGCACTCGTGGATGTGCCACTGCTGCACGGCGTCGGACTCGGTGCGGCCGTTTGCGCGGATCAGGTGTGCGACGTAGTCGCCGTTCGTCGCGTCCGTGACGCCGAGGTCGCGGTAGTCGAAGATCCGGCGCAGGCCTTCGGTCCACTGGGCGTCCGCGGCGGTGTCGATGTTGAAGCGCCAGTCGGTTGCGGTCTCCATGGGCGTCCCTCCTGTCGGTGCGGCGGGTTGCCGAACACTATACCCCCGTGCGGTCGCCGGGGCCTCTGGGTCCATGACGCGACCGGTGGACGCTTCGTCCGACGATCCGGTACGCTGGCTCGGATACCCCGGGGGGAGCGTGCGCGTGGCGGAAGCGGCGGCGGACAAGACGGAAGTGGGCGGCGGCTACGCCAAGTACGTGACCGGCGTGCTGGTCATCGTCTACGTCTTCAACTTCATCGACCGGCAGATCGTCACGATCCTCGCCGAGGAGATCAAGGCGGACCTTGGCATCTCCGACGCCCAGATCGGCTTCCTCTACGGCACCGCCTTCGCGGTCTTCTACGCGCTCTTCGGCATTCCGCTCGGGAAACTTGCGGATAGCTGGACCCGCAAGAACTTGATCTCCATCGGTCTCGGCTTCTGGAGCCTGATGACGGCGCTGTCCGGTACCGCGCGCAGCTTCTTCTCGCTTGCGGCCTACCGCGTCGGCGTCGGGATCGGGGAGGCCAGCGCCTCGCCGGCGGCGTTCTCGATGCTGTCCGACTACTTTCCGCCCAGGCTGCGCGCGACGGTGCTGGCCATCTACTCGAGCGGCATCTACATCGGCGCCGGCATCGGCATCTTCATCGGCGGCTGGATCGTCGACAACTGGAATGCCGCGTATCCGGATCCGGCCATGGCGCCGTTCGGCATCAAGGGGTGGCAGGCCGCCTACTTCGCGGTCGGGCTGCCGGGAATCCTGATGGCGATCTGGGTGTACACGCTGCGCGAACCGCGGCGGGGCCAGAGCGAGGGCCTCGTGACCGAGGAGCATCCGCACCCGTTCCGGGAGACCTGGAAGGAGTTGATGTCGGTCCTGCCGCCGATGACGCTCGTGACGTTGACCCGGGCCGGGGGCGGACGGCGGGTCATCACCCGCAACCTGATAGGGGCCGCGCTCATTGCGCTCGCGGCATGGGGCCTCATCCTGCTGACCGGGGACCCGGAACAGTGGATCGCGCTGGGAATCGGCAGCTATGCGGCCTTCTCCTGGGTGCAGGCCCTCGGGCTGCGCGATCCGGCCACTTTCGCGATGATGTTCCGCAGCCGCGCCTTCATCTACGCCAGCTTGGGCTTTCCGCTGATCTCGCCGGTCACCTATGCGTTCGGCGCCTGGGCGCCGCCGTTCTTCATCCGCGTGCATGGCGTGAACGTGGCCGATGCGGGCATGATCCTCGGGGTGTCCTATGCGATCGCCGGATGGCTCGGGATCACGCTGGGCGGGATCGCCTCGGACCGGTTCAAGTCGCGCACCGGCAATGCACGGGTCTGGGTGGGCATTGTCTCCGTCGCGGTGAGCGCCCCGGTGACGCTCGCCATGGTGCTGACGGACAGCCTCATCGCGGCCTACGTGCTGAACTTCATCGTCAGCATCTTCGCGGCCTGCTGGGTGGGCGCCGCGGCGAGCACGGTGAACGATCTCGTGATGCCGAGGATGCGGGCCATCGCCTCCGCGTACTACATCCTGATGGCGACGGTGGGCCTCGCCATCGGTCCGTACATGGTCGGGGAGGTGAGCGACGTCCTCGCGTCGACGGGCATGGACCTGGGCGAGTCCCTGCGTTACAGCCTGATGGTGTCGGTGGGACTGCTCGTTTTTCCGGCGGTGTTCCTGACGCTCCTGCTGCGCCACCTCGTCCCCGACGAGGCCTCCCGGCTCGAGCGCGCCCGGGCGGCGGGCGAACCCGTCGAAGAGGTCGAGACCGCGGCCTGAAGCGCCCGTGGCCGGCCCACTGCCTTGCTGACGCTCGGCGGCGGCTCCGCCCGCGGCCCAGCCCCGCCGTCCGTCCATGGAACACCCGCCGTCGGTCGCTGCGCTCCCGT
The DNA here is from genome assembly GCA_009840715.1 of Gammaproteobacteria bacterium. Taxonomy (GTDB): domain Bacteria; phylum Pseudomonadota; class Gammaproteobacteria; order Pseudomonadales; family Azotimanducaceae; genus VXNE01. Next base: position 5,370 of record VXNE01000356.1, on the reverse strand, counting down.
CGGCGTTTGTTCCATACGCGGGAGCCCGGGTCCGGGCCAACGCGCATCGGGGCAAGGGCGTTTCGGTAGAATGGCGGACTTTTGCGCCCGCCCCCCGATGCCCATGAGCCTCGATACCTTCCGAGCCCGCGAGACGCTGCGCGTAGACGGCGCGGAATACGACTACTTCAGCCTGCCGCAAGCCGCGGAACGCGGCGCCGGGGATGTCGCCCGCATGCCGGTGTCGCTCAAGGTCCTCCTCGAGAACCTCCTGCGGTTCGAGGACGGCGAGACCGTGACGGCGGAGGACATCCGCGCCCTGGCCGGCTGGGCGACCGAAGCGCCGGGGCCCAGAGAGATCGCCTATCGCCCCGCGCGCGTGCTCATGCAGGACTTCACCGGCGTACCGGCCGTGGCGGACCTCGCCGCGATGCGGAGCGCTGTCGTCGAGGCCGGCCACGACCCCGCGCTCATCAATCCCCTCTCGCCGGTGGACCTGGTCATCGACCACTCGGTGATGGTGGACCGGTTCGGCGACGCCGGGGCGTTCGAGGACAACGTGGCGCTGGAGATGGAGCGCAACCGCGAGCGCTACCGGTTCCTGCGCTGGGGCCAGCAGGCGTTCGACAACTTCCGCGTCGTGCCGCCCGGCACCGGCATCTGCCACCAGGTGAACCTCGAGTACCTCGCCCGCGCCGTGTGGACGCGGGAGGAGAACGGCCGCACGCTCGCGTATCCGGACACCCTCGTCGGCACGGACAGTCACACGACGATGATCAACGGCCTCGGCGTGCTCGGCTGGGGCGTGGGCGGCATCGAGGCGGAGGCCGCGATGCTCGGGCAGCCGTTCTCGCTGCTCATACCCGAAGTCGTGGGTTTCCGGTTGACCGGCGAACTGGCCGACGGCATCACGGCCACGGACCTCGTGCTGCGGGTGGTCGAGATGCTCCGGCAGCAGGGCGTGGTCGGGAAGTTCGTCGAGTTCTTCGGCGACGGGCTCGATCACCTGCCGCTCGCGGACCGGGCGACGATCGCCAACATGGCGCCCGAGTACGGGGCGACGTGCGGACTCTTCCCCATCGACGGAGAAACCGTCGACTACCTCCGGCTGTCGGGCCGTCCGGCGGCGGACGTGGCGCTCGTCGAGGCCTACGCGAAAGCCCAGGGGCTGTGGCGCGATCCGGCGGTCGAACCGGTCTTCACGGACACGCTGGAACTCGATCTCGCTACCGTGGTGCCCGCGCTCGCGGGCCCGAGCCGCCCACAGGACCGGGTCGCCATGCGCGATCTGCGCACCGCTTTCGACGACGCGCTCGCGCTGCAGGGCAGGAAGGACGCGGGCCGCGTCCCGGTACCCGGCGAGGACTACGACCTCGGTCACGGCGATGTCGTGATCGCGGCCATCACGTCCTGTACGAACACCTCGAACCCGGCCGTCATGCTCGGTGCGGGACTGGTGGCCAGGAAGGCTCTCGAGCGGGGTCTCTCGGTCAAGCCCTGGGTGAAGACGTCGCTGGCCCCGGGATCCAAGGTCGTCACCGAGTATCTCGAAGCGACCGGGCTGGGGGACGCCCTCGACGCCCTCGGTTTCAACCTGGTGGGGTACGGCTGCACCACGTGCATCGGCAATTCGGGACCGTTGCCGGAGCCGATCTCCGCGGCCGTGGCGGATGGCGACCTCGTCGTGGCCTCGGTGCTGTCCGGCAACCGCAACTTCGAAGGCCGCGTGCACCAGGAAGTGCGCACGAACTGGCTGGCGTCGCCGCCGCTCGTGGTGGCGTACGCCATCGCCGGCACGACTCGCATCGACCTCGCCAACGACCCGATCGGGCAGGACGGCGAGGGTCGCGATGTCTTCCTGGCGGACATCTGGCCGGGCACCCGGGAAGTGGGCGACGCCGTCGCCGCGGTCTCCGCGGAGATGTTCCAGCGCCAGTACGACGACGTGTTCACCGGCCCGGACGCATGGCGCGCGATCCGGGTGGAGGACAGCGGCACGTACGGTTGGGAGAACTCGACCTACATCAAGCAGCCGCCCTTCTTCCGCGTCGGGACCGACGTCGATCAGGACGTGACCGTCCGGGACGCCCGGATCCTCGCGCTGCTCGGTGATTCCGTCACGACGGACCATATCTCGCCGGCTGGCGCCATCCAGCCGACGAGCCCGGCGGGCGAGTACCTGCAGCAGGCCGGCGTCCTGGTACGCGACTTCAACTCCTACGGGTCCCGGCGCGGCAACCACGAAGTGATGATGCGGGGCACGTTCGCGAACATTCGCATCAGGAACGAGATGGTCCCGGGCACCGAGGGGGGCTACACGACCCATGTGCCGACGGGCGAGGACATCTCGATCTACGATGCCGCCGTGCGTTACCAGGGCGAGGAAACGCCCCTCGTCGTCTTCGCCGGCAAGGAATACGGCACGGGATCGAGCCGGGACTGGGCGGCCAAGGGCACGCGGCTGCTCGGCGTGCGCGCCGTCGTTGCCGAGACCTTCGAGCGTATCCACCGGTCGAACCTCATCGCGATGGGGGTGCTGCCCGCGGTGTTCCCGGACGGCGTCTCCCGCACGACACTCGGCCTCGTCGGGGACGAGACCGTGGACCTCACGCTACCGGACGGCGCTGAACTGTTCGCGCCGCGGCAGGCACTCGATCTCACGATCCGGCGCGCCGATGGCACCAGCGAGACGGTTACGGTGCAGAGCCGTATCGACACTCGCACCGAGATGGACTACTTCCGGGCCGGGGGCATCCTGCAGTTCGTCCTGAACAAGCTGGTCGAGGCCGCGTGAGCGCCGTCGCCTCGACCGCCCGTGCCATAGCCCCGGACGCGCTGGTGTTCGACATGGACGGGCTGCTGCTCGACACGGAACGCATCGCACGGGAGGCCTTTTGTGAGGCGTGCCGCGAGGCGGGCTGGCCGGATCCCGACTTCGACGTCTACGCCCGCTGCATCGGCGGCACGGGCGGGGACGAGGGGGCGATCCTGCGGGCGGGCTACGGCCCCGACTTCCCCTGGGAGGCGGTGCGCGACAGCTGGTGGCGGCGTTACCACGAGCACGTGGAGCACCGGCCGGTACCGGTGAAACCGGGGGCGGCGGAACTCTTGTCCTACTGCGTCGAGAGCGGCCTTCCTTGCGCCCTCGCGACCTCCACGCGCGCGGCGCTCGCGCAGACGAAACTCTCGCTCGCGGGGCTCGACGGCTACTTCCCGGTCCGCGTGACGGGGGACATGGTCCGGCGGGGCAAGCCCGATCCGGAGCCGTACCTCTCGGCCGCCGAGCGGCTCGGGGCCCGGCCGGAGCGTTGCTGGGCGTTCGAGGACTCGACAAACGGGGTGCGTTCGGCGTTCGCCGCCGGATGCGCGGTGTTCCAGGTGCCGGATCTCGTCGAGCCGCCGCCGGAACTTCGGCGACTCGGGCACACCGTGCTCGAGTCCCTGTACGATGCCATCGACGAGCTACGGGAAGCGAGGAACGAAGCATGGGTCGGGTAGTTGACGCGGACGGCCACGTACTGGAGCCGGCGGACACCTGGGAGAAGTACATCGATCCCGCGTACCGGGACCGGGCCATCCGCATCGCCCGCGACGAGACCGGGCTGGAGCGGCTGTACTTCGACAACGAGCCGATGCAATTGCTGCGGGGCAACCTGGGCACCCTGGGCGGGATCGATCTGGAGCCCGCCAAGTTCGGGGCGCTGGAGCGCGAGTACACGTATGCGGACGGATCGCCGCCCGGGTCCTACGATCCCGCGGCCCGTCTCGAGGTGATGGACCAGGAGGGCATCGACCGCGTCCTGCTGTACCCGACCATCGGCATCTGCTGGGAAGGCAACGTGGACGACCCGGGCCTCGCGACGGCGTACACGCGGGCCTACAACCGCTGGATCGCGGACTTCTGCCGGCACGACCCGAACCGCCTGTATCCGGTGGCGCACATCTCGCTGATAGACCCCGAGGGCGCCGTCGAGGAAGTCGTTCGGGCGCGGAAGGACGGCTGCGTGGGGGTGTACCTGTCACCGGACGCCCCGGCGCGCAACGGGCGGCTGCTGTCGGATCCCGCCCACGCCCGTTTCTGGGAGACGGTCCAGGACCTCGACATGCCGATCGGCTTCCACGTCGTGGTGCGCGAGCAGAACGCGTTCCACCACATGTCGGACCCGGTGGGCAACGGACTCTTCTTCTTCGCGTTCCTGGCCATCGACGTGATGGCGGCGTTCACCGCGATGATCAGTGCGGGCATGTTCGAAACCTATCCGCGCCTCAAGTGCTCGGTGCTCGAAGCCGGCGGCAACTGGATCTCCGCCTGGCTCGACCGGCTGGATCACAAGTACGAGGTGATGCGCTCGCTGATGCCACTCACCATGAAGCCGAGCGAGTACTTCTACCGCCAGTGCCTGATCTCGATGGACCCGGACGAGGGCATGACGGCGGAAGTGGTCCGCCACATCGGCGCCGACTACGTCACCTGGGCGTCGGACTATCCCCACATCGACGCGTCCTACGGCGTGGTGGCGGAGATGAAGGAGAGCGTGGCGTCCCTGCCGCGGGACGCGCAGGACAAGGTGCTCGGCGAGAACGTGCTGCGGTTCTACGGTCTGACGTAGGGGCGGACATCCAGCCGTGCTAGGCGGAGATTGCTTGGCAGCTTCGCGACTGGCCCTCTACAGCAGCGGCCAGCCCCAGGCTCGAGCGCAGAGGAGGAGAGCGCATGAAAGCGATAAACCGCCCGTTCACGGAGATCATCAACGGCAACCGACAGTTCATCATCCCCGTCTTCCAGCGCGACTTCAGCTGGACCCGCGAGCAGTGTGCGCAACTGTGGCGGGACGTAGTGCGCGCCAGCAGGGCGGAAGCCGACAGCGGGCATTTCATGGGGTCCATCGTCTACGTCGAGGCCGATGTGGTGGGCGCCGCCTTCCAGAGCTGGCTGCTCATCGACGGGCAACAGCGATTGACGACCTTGACCGTGCTGATGATCGCTTTGCGCGATCACATCCAGTCGACCGAGTGGTCGGGAACCGAAGAAGGGCCGACAACCGAGAGAGTCGATGCTTACTACCTGAAGAACTTGCAGGAGTCTGGACAGCGGCGATACAAGCTTGTTCTGCGACGCAGGGACGATGCCACGCTCCAGGGGCTTGTCAGCGGCAAGCACCCGGCGGAACTCGATATAGAGCCCTCCGAGTTGCTTGTCGATGCCTACGAGTTTTTCCGGTCCGTCTTGCAGGAAGGGGAGTGTGACCCTGAGGGAGTGTATCGAGGCGTAGCCCGCCTCAACGTGGTTGACGTCACGCTCAATCGAAACGCCGACAACCCGCAGCTCGTCTTCGAGAGTATGAACTCGACTGGCGTCGATCTTCGCCAGAGCGACCTAGTCCGGAACTA
>VXNE01000475.1:2027-9874 GCA_009840715.1 Gammaproteobacteria bacterium | reverse complement strand
ATCGTCGGCAGCGTCAGATGTGAAAAACAGACAGACACCATACCGCGCGATCGAGAGGATCGCGTCCACCGTCGCGTCGACGTCCGCCGGGAGACCGCCGCGGTAGCCCGCGAGGAGCGGCGCGCATCGCAGCGCCGCGAGGGCATCCCGCACTTCGAGCTCGGCTACCGGCAGCAACAGTGTCGCGCTGTCCGCCAGGAGTTCGACCAGGATGCCTCCCGAGCCGAGCGTGAGCATCGGTCCGAACACCGGATCGCGATGCAGGCCGACGATCAGTTCGGCCACGATATCGGTTTCGTGGCGCTCGACAAGAAGCCGCCGCGGGGATGCATCCCGGGAAAGGGCCAGCAGCTCGACCGCCGCTTCCCGGATGGCGTCGGGCGCGCCGAGGTCGAGGCGCACCGCGCCGCGTTCCGTCTTGTGGGAGACGCCGAGCGCCTTCAACGCGACGCGCCCGGCCAGGGACTGCGCCGCCGCGACCGCCGCCTCGGGGTCTCCGACAGTGCGGCCGTCCGGCACCGGAACGCCCGCCGCGGCGAGCCGCGCCTTCGCGTTGGCCTCGTCGAGCGGCACCGGGTCGGAGGCCACGGCCGCGCTCGAGACAACGGGGCGAGGCGGCGGCGCCCGCCAGGCGGCGCCGATGGCTGCCGCCCGCTCGATGGCGACGAGTGCCTCGCCCACGCCCGCGAGCGGCGCGATGCCGCCCTCCATCAGTTCCGCGGCCGTCGCCTCGGGCAGGTTCTCCGGCAGCGTCGCCACGCTCGCCCCCCGCGTTCCGGCCATGCGCATCGCCCGCTCGAACGCCTTCCGCGTCGTCCCCCAGTCGTCCGCCCGGCACCGGTCCGCACGCGGGAAGTCGAGCAGCACCGCCACGAGATCGAAGGCACCCCGCGCGAACGCCGTGAACGTCTCCGTCAGGGCGGCCTCGTCGCCCCAACTGAACGTGTGGTAGTCGAGGGGATTCGCGACTGTGACGAGGGGATGCACAGTGGCTTCCACCGCCGCGGCATGCTCCGTGCCCAGGCCCGGCAGGGTGAGGCCCGTGTCCCCTACCGCGTCCGCCACCACGCCGGCCTCGCCGCCGGAACAGCACAGCACTCCGATCCGCCTGCCGTCGAGCGGACCGTGGACATGCAGCAGCTTGAGGGTCTCCAGGAACTCCGGCATGCCGTCCACGCGGGCGAAGCCGAGCCGTCGCAGGAACGCTTGTGCACCGGCGTCCGAGCCGGCGATCGAGGCCGTGTGACTGAGGGTCGCCGCGCGCCCGCCTGCCGAACGGCCCGTCTTCATCACGACCACCGGCACACCACGCTCGCGCGCTCTCGCCGCGAGCGCCTCGAAGCCCCGCACGGAGTCGAACGCCTCGACGTGCAGGCCGAGCGCGCTGACCCGGGCATCGTCAAGGAGGGCCGCCGCGAGCGCGGAGACGCCGAGCTGGGCCTGGTTGCCCACCGTCACCACGAAGGCGACTGGCAGCGACCGTTGCTGCATGGTGAGGCTGATGGCGATGTTCGACGACTGCGTGACGATCGCGACGCCGCGTTCCGCGTCGCCCAGCGCCCGTCCGCCGTGCTGGTCGGGCCACAGCGCGACCCGGTCGAGATAGTTGAGCAGGCCGTAGCAGTTCGGGCCCACCACCGGCATCCCGCCCGCGGCCGCCACGAGCGCATCCTCGAGGCCGCCGCCGTCGTCCGCTTCCCGAAAGCCCGATGCGTAGCACACGGCGCCCCCCGCTCCGAGCCGGGCGAGTTCCGCCACCACCGGGACGGTCGCCTCGCGGTTCACGGCGACGAACGCGACATCCGGGGCCGCGGGGAGCGCTTCGACGGTCCGGAACGCAGGCCTGCCGGCGACCGTCCGTTGCGTGGGGTGGACCGGCCATATCGCGCCCTCGAACCCGAGCCGGTCGCATTGCCCGATCGCTTCCGCCGCCGCGCGGCCCCCGATCATCGCGATGGTGCGGGGTCGAAGCACGCGGGCGAGACATGGGTCCGGGACCGGCCTGCCGGCGTCCCCGGCCACGCTCACGCCCCGAGCGGACGCAGCAGGCCGCGCCCGATGATGTGCCGCTGTATCTCCGAAGTGCCGTCCCAGATGCGTTCCACCCGGGCGTCCCGCCAGAAGCGCGCCAGCGGCAGGTCGCTCATGAGACCCATGCCGCCGAACACCTGGACGGCCTCGTCCGTGACGCGGGCGAGCATCTCGGTGGTGTAGAGCTTGGCCGACGCGATCTCCCGGTCGGCCCCGAGTCCCTGGTCCAGGCGCCAGGCGGCGGCGAGGGTCAGCCAGTCGGCGGCGTCGATCTCGGTGATCATGTCGGCGAGCTTGAAGGAGACGCCCTGGAAACGGCCGATGGGCTGTCCGAACTGGTGTCGCTGCGCGGCATGGTCGAGGGCGAGGGCGAAGGCGCGCCGCGCGCGGCCCACGCACATGGCGGCCACGGTGAGGCGGGTCCCGTAGAGCCACTCGTTCGCGAGATCGAAGCCGCGATGCACTTCGCCGAGGACCTGCGCCGCCGGCAGCCGGCACTCGTCGAACGACAGGATGCAGTTCGCGTAGCCCCGGTGCGACACGGAGTCGTAGCCGGGACGGATCTCGAACCCCGGCGTGCCGCGGTCCACAAGGAAGCAGGTGATGCGCTTCTTCGGTCCGCGCGGCGTCTCCTCCTCGCCGGTGGCGACGAAGACGATGACGAAGTCGGCCAGGTCCGCGTGGGAGATGAAGTGCTTGCCGCCGGTCAGGATCCAATCGCCGCCCGACGGACGCGCGGCGCACTGCATGCCGCGCACGTCCGAACCCGCCGCCGGCTCGGTCATGGCCAACGCGTCGAACCGCTCGCCGCGCGCCGCCGGGAGCAGGTAGCGCTCCCGCTGCTCCGCGTTGCAGGCCATCAGGATCCCCGACGGGCGGCCCCAGAAGACGCTGAGCGCCATCGACGGCCGGCCGAGTTCCCGCTCGAGCAGCGTGCACGTCAGGTGATCGAGCCCCCCGCCGCCGACCTCCGCCGGCAGGTTGGGCGCATAGAAGCCGAGGTCGATGACCTTCCGCTTGATCTCTAAGCCGAGCTCCGGAGGCACCCGGCCGGTCCGCTCGACCTCGTCTTCGTGCGGGTAGAGTTCCCGCTCGACGAAGTCGCGGACGGTATCGACCACCATCTGCTGCTCGTCGGTGAGTGCGAAGTCCATCCGTTACTCCCCGCGCCGCGGCGCCGGCGCGCCCCCTTCCAGGCGACGCGCCTCGTCCTCCGCCAGCGTGCGGCCGGCGCCGATCTCGAAGCGCCGGAGCGCCTGCATGATGGCGACGAGGCACTCGTCCCGCAATCGCGCAAGTTCCTCGACGGTACGGCCATCCGCCTGCCGGCCCGTGCCCTCCGTCATGCGGGCCACCAGTTCGTCGGTGAGTTCCGGCGCCCGGAGCCGGGTCCATGGTAGGTCGAGCGCCGGGCCGAACTGCCTCATGAAGGCCTCCATGCCCCCGTCGCCCCCGGCCAGGTGATAGGACAGGCAGGTTCCCATGAACGCCCAGCGCAGGCCCGGACCGTAGACGATCGCCGCGTCGAGTTCCTCCGTCGTCGCCACGCCGTCGTTCACCAGGTGCAGGAGTTCCCGCCACAGGGCTTCCTGGAGCCGGTCCGAGAGGAAGCCCTCGATCTCGGTGCGCACGTGGAGGGGGTGCATGCCGAGCGCGCGATAGAACGACATGGCGTGCTCGAGGCTGTCCGGCGACGTTTGGGCGCCGCCCAGCACTTCCACCAGCGGCAGCAGGTAGACCGGGTTGAAGGGGTGACCGACCACCACGCGCCCGGGATGGCGGCACCTCGACTGCAGGTCCGTGGGCCGCAGGCCGGAAGTGCTCGAGGCGACGAGGACATCCTCCCGCGCTGCCGCATCGATCTGCTCGTGGAGCGACTGTTTGAGCGCGAGGCGTTCCGGGGCGCTTTCCTGGACGAAGTCCGCTTCGCGGCAGACGGCATCGAGCGAGTCCGCGCAATGCAGTCGGTCGGGGCTGGCTCCAGGGTAGAGGCCAACGCGCTTGAGCGCCGGCCACGCGTTCCCGACCGCCGCCGCAAGTCCCGCTTCCCAACCCGGCGCCGGGTCCCACGCGACAACGTCGAGTCCGTGGGCGAGGGCCCGCGCCGCCCAGCCGGCTCCTATGACGCCCGTGCCTACGACGCCAAGGACCTGGATGGGCTGCCGCATGGGCGCCGGCCGCAACGCGCCGCGTCAGCCGCGCTTCACCAGGTCGAACTTCGCGCGCGCCTCCGCCGGACCGAGCACGCGCGCGCCCATCAACTCGACGATCTGGCGCGCCCGCTCCACCAGTTGCGCATTCGTCGCATAGACGCCGCGGCTGAGATACAGATTGTCCTCGAGCCCGACCCGCACGTGGCCCCCGAGCAGCACGGACTGCGCCGCGAAAGGCATCTGGTCGCGGCTGATCGCGAACGCGGTGAAGTTGGCGCCCGGCGGCAGCAGGTCCACCCAGGATTTCAGGACGCCTACCTCCGCGGGCGCGCCCCAGGCGATGCCGAAGCAGAGCTGGAAGAGGGGCGGGTCGTCGACCAGGCCCTCGTCGATCATCTTCAGCGTGAAGCTCAACTGCCCGCTGTCGAAGATCTCGAGCTCCGGCTTCACGCCGAGTTCCTGGATGCGCTTCGCGCCGCGGCGCAGCATGTCCGGCGTCGAGACGTACACCAGGCTGCCCTCGCCAAAATTGTACGAACCGCAGTCGAGGGAGCAGATCTCCGGCAGGAGCTCCTCCACGTGCGGCAGCCGCTCGAGCGCTCCGACCAGATCGGTCTCGTCGCCGAACTCGGTCGGCCGCTCGTCCGGCCCGATGAACAGGTCGCCGCCCATGCCGGAGGTCAGGTTGATCACCACGTCCGTATCCGAGTCCCGGATGCGCGCGACCACCTCCCGGTACAGGGACACGTCGCGGGCGCCCTTGCCCGTGGCCGGGTCCCGGACATGGCAGTGGACGATCGCCGCCCCGGCCTTCGCGGCGTCGATGGCCGAGTCCGCGATCTGCTCCGGCGTGACAGGAATGGCGGGGTGCCGGCCCACCGTATCCCCGGCGCCCGTCACGGCGCAGGTGATGATGACGTCTGTGTTCATGGCCCGGTAGGCTAGCGCCACCGAAGCCGTCGGTCACGCGCGTTCTCCGCAACGAGGAGCACCGCCGGCACGAAGAACAGGATCGCCGCGCTCGCCGCGATCAGGCCGAAGACCAGGCTGACCACCAGCGGGACAAGGTTCTGGGTCACCTCGCTCTTCACCAGCAGCAACGGCAGCATCCCGACGGCGGTGGTCGCGGTGGTCAGCACGATGGCGCGGAACCGCTGGCGGGCCGCGGCGCTGATGGCGGCGACTGCGGGCACGTCGCTTTCGGCCCGGATCCGGTTGTAGCGGTCCATGAGTACGAGCGTGTCGTTGATGACGACGCCGCCCACGGCCAGGATGCCGAAGATCGAACCCATCAGGAGGTCGTAGCCGAGCAGCCAATGGCCGGCGATCGCGCCCGCGAACGCGAACGGCATGCCCGCCAGGATGATGAACGGCTGGCCGTAGCTCCTGAACAGCACCGCGATCAGGACGTAGATCGCCAGCAGCACCAGCGGGACCGTGTACATCAGCGTCGCCACCACCTGCGCCTCCTCGCGGGCCTGTCCGATCTCCACGACACGCAGATCCGGATGCCGCGCGAGCACGGCGGGAAAGACGTCCCGCACCAGCCGTGCCTCCGTCCGCGCCGGCGTCGACCTCTCGAGATCGACGTGTGCGCTAACCTCGGCCGCGGGGACGCCGTCGATGCGGGTTCGGACAGAGGGGTCCCGGGTCTCAACGACACGCGCGACCGTGGACAGCGGTATCTCCACGCCGTCGGGACGCACGATGCGTTCGTCGCGGAGGTCCCGGAGGCCGTGCCGACGCTCCCTCGGATAGCGCACGCTCACCTTGATTTCGTTCCGCCCGCGCTGCACGCGCTGGACTTCCTCGCCGAAGAACCTGGCCCGCAGTTGACGGGCCAGGAAGGCCGGCGTCATGCCCGCGGCCTTGCCGGCATCCGTGAGCTCGATGTCGTACTGGCGCTTGCCGAGACCCAGCGAGTCGACCACCGCACGCACGGCCGGGTCGGTTTCGAGGGCAACGCGCACTTCGGCGACGGCCTCGGCGAGCACATCGTCGCTCGGATGGACGAACGCGAACGCCACACCGGGCTCGCCGGAGAGTTCGTCGGCAAGGAACCGCACGCTGTCGGCGCCCGGGATGTCGCCGACGTGCGCCCGCCATAGTCCGAGGAACTCGGCCGGCGACAGCGCCCGTTGGGCTTCTTCACGCAGGTGCACCGTCACCATGCCAAGGTGGCTGCCGGTGCTGGTCGCCTCCTGCACGTAGCGGTCGCGTGCGTAGGGGTTGGGAGAGAATCCCTGCTGACCGACGACGACTGCCACCGTTCTGACCGGGTCGTCCCCCGCCAGTGCGTTGGCCTCCCGCGCGCCCCGGACAATGCGCTCGAGCGCCCCCTCCGTGACATGCGCCGGAGTGCCCGGCGGGAACGTAACGCCGGCCTGGAGGCGGTCCGTCGGCAGCCCCTGCAGGAATACGTACCGCACTGTGTCGGTGGCGACGATCAGGCCCGCGCCGGCGACGAACAGGGCACTCGCCAACAGGGTGACGAACGGTCGTCGCACCGCGGCCGAGATGGCCGGCACGACGATACCGTCGCGCCATTCCTCGATGCGCCGACGGACACGGTCCTGCAGCTCCGCCAGCGGCCAGCGGCTCCAGGGAGCGGCGTTGGAGAGGTGCGAAGGCAGGATGAAGAACGCCTCCGCAAGCGAGAACGCGAGCACGAGGCCGACCACCACCGGCAGGACCTGCATCTGTTGGCCGATGCCGCCGGTGGTGAACAGCAGGGGCGCGAACGCCAGCACCGTGGTCGCGACGCCCACCACGACAGGGGGCAGGACGGCCCGGGCTCCGGCGATCGCCGCCGCCGCGCCGCGACCGCCCCGTTCGTGCTCGTTCGCGATGCTCTCGCCGACCACGATGGCATCGTCCACGACGATCCCGATGACAAGGATCAGGGCCGAGATGGAGCCCAGGCTGATCGTGACGCCGAAGGCGGGGAACAGGAGACATGCCCCGAGGAACGACGTCGGCACGCCGACCGCCACCCAGGTCGCGACCCGGAAGTCGAACACGAGCGCGAGAAAGACGAAGACCAGCGCGAACCCCATGAAACCGCTGGCCAGGAGCACGTTGATCCGTCCCGTCAGATTCCGGGTGTTGTCGTCCCAGACGAACACGTCGACGCCCGTCGGGGCCCGGTATCCCGCCAGGAACTCCTTGACCTCGTTGGCGACATCCAGGGGCCGCTGGCCTTCGTTGCGATTGACGCGCAGCAGCACCGCGGGCCGTCCGTCGATGTCCGCCGCGACGTCCACGTCGGCGAACTCGTCGCGCACCTCGGCGACGTCCGCGAGCGACAGCAGGGTCCCGTCCTCCCGGGAGAGCAGGACGATGTCCGCGAAGTCTTCCCCCCGGGAACGTCTTGCCCGCGTGCGCAGGACGAGACCGCCGATCTCCGTGTGCAGTTCGCCCGAGGATAGGTTCACGGACGCCTGCCGCACCGCGTTCGCCACCTCGCCGATGGTCAGGCCGTGCGTGCGCAACGCTTCCTCGCTCACCTCGATGCTGATCTCCCGGTCCCGCGTGGCGAAGGGCGACACCCGCGTGACCGTCGGTAGCGCCAGGAGATCCTCGCGGACCTGCTCGGCGCGGTTGCGCAGTTCCGCTTCCGGGTAGACCGCCGACGTCACCGCCACCGTCAGGACGTTGCCGGCC
>VXNE01000475.1:0-2017 GCA_009840715.1 Gammaproteobacteria bacterium | reverse complement strand
TTGCCGGCCACCCGCACGAGTTCGATCTGCGGCTCCTCCGCCGCGGCCGGCGGGAACATCTCGATGCTCTCGACGACCGACCGGACGTCGTCCCTTATCTCGTCGGAGTCGGCGATCACGCCCAGTTCGACCGTCACCGAGCCAAGGCCGTCGAGCGCCCGCGAAGTGACGCGGTCGATCCCGCGTACCGGTATCAGGCCCTCCTCGATCCGGCGGTTGATGTCCTCCTCGACCTCCGCCGCCGTGGAACCCGGGTACGGCACGGCGACGGTGACCCGCCGCGTGTCCTGCTCGGGCACCATGACGATCTCCAGGCGGCTGGCCGTGTACAGCCCGCCCGCGATCAGGAAGATCATCAGCAGGTTGCCGGCGATGGGGTTGCCGGCGAAGAACGCGACCGGCCCGCGTCCCCCGGGGGTCGGGTCCGTCACGACCGGTTGCTGCCGGTAACCTCGACGGGCAGCCCCGCCCTCGCCCCGGGAACCGGGCCGAGCACGACGCCTTCACCGGTGTCGAAGGCGGACACGATCCATCCGGTCGCGTTGCCGCCCAGCGCTGACGGGAAAACCCGGCTCAGCGCTCCGTCAACGACGATCCACACGCTGCCGTCGGCCTGCCGCGCGGAGTCCGGCAGCACGAACGCATCGTCGAAGCTGCTCCCGAGGATCGTCATCTCGGCAAACATCCCCGGCAACGGCAATTCCGCCAACGGCAGCGCATCGTCGAACTTCAGGTACAGGGTGGCCATCCGGCTCTCGGGGGACACGACGGCCGATGTCCGCTCCACCCGCGCGCGCAGCGAACGGCCCCCAGCATGAACGTCCGCCACGCGGCCCCGCACCGGCGCCAGGGCGCGAAGGTCGTCCACGGCGATCGACGCTTCCACGTTCACGGCGTCCCGCGCGTACACGCTGCCGAACGAACCGAGCGGGCCCACGAGTTCGCCGACGGCCACGGTCGCCGACACGACCCGGCCGTCGAAGGGCAGCGAAAACCGCGTCCGCGCGAGGTCGAGTCTTGCCTGGTCGAGTTGCGCCTCCGCAGCCTCCGCGCGAGCGCGGAAGCGCGCTACCCGCGCGTCGCGCGAGACCGTGGGGGGAACGGGGAGCCCCGGGTTCTCCCGCCGGAACGCTTCGCTGTCGCGTTGCCCGAGCAGCTCGTGCCGCCGCATGCGCGCGTGTTGCGAGCGCACCAGCGCGTCGGCGGCCCGCACCTCCATCTCGCGCTCGGTCGGGTCGAGCGTCAGGAGCGTCTCGCCCGCCCTGAAAGCGGCCCCGGCACGGAGCTTCGGCGAGACCGACACGACCCGTCCGGACACCTCGGTCGCGAGCCGCACACCGGCATCGAGCCCCACGACACCCGTCAGGGCAAGGGAAACCGTCTGCGGGCCGGCGACGGGCGCGGCCACCGCGACCTGCGGCGCGTAACGCCCTCCGTCGGCGACGACGTAGTCGAACTCCGCCACTGTAGGCGCCCGCATGAAATAGAGCGCCACGAGTACGACCACTGCCACGACCGCCAATTGGGCCAGACCGACCCAGCGTCGCGAAAGGACTCGGGCACGGCTCTCGGCCAAGTTGGGGTTCCCATCCGCCGTCCCGGGATCAGCGTATGGGCTTGCGCCATGGAACGCAACGACCGTAGGGGCGGGGCTTGTCCCCGCCCGTGGTGGCTTCGTGCATGACGTCGCGACGGGACGCCACATATATGGTCCCCAAGGGCGTCCCCTACGTTTCAGCCTGTGCCGCCGACCCCCCTGCCAGCATCGCGTCGACGCGGGCCGCCGCGCGGCCGGCCGTGTCGTTCATGACGTGCGGCAACGCGTCGAGACTCGCCGCGCCACAGGTGTCCGCGATCACCTCCTGCAGTTCCGGAGTCGCCATCTCCGGCCTGAAGGCGTCGCTGCAGGCCATGCGGAAAAGGCCGTCCAGGTTGTGCCAAAGCGCCGCTGCCCGCGAGAGGTCCGTCGCGGTCCGGGAATCGATCCAGCCCTGCTCGGCCGCGGCCGAGCAGGTCG
>VXNE01000271.1:7613-9911 GCA_009840715.1 Gammaproteobacteria bacterium | reverse complement strand
CTACCGCCAGTGCCGCTGGTCTGGTCGGGTCGGAGATGTGTATCTGTGACAGCGCCGACGGCGGTCCGTGCGTGCTCGCGCTCGACCAGGTGGAACGCGTGGCGGAGACGGACGCGCTCGAACTGATCGACTTCCTGTTCCGGCTCAGCCCGCCGAACCTGCACCTGGCGGTGGCATGCCGAGCCCTTCCACCGGGCCTGGACATAGCGGGCATCGTCGTGGCGGGAAGCGGGGAAGTGCTGGCGGCGGACGACCTGCGCTTCAGTAAGGGCGAGGTGGACGCATTCCTTGCCGACCCGCCGCAGCGGCGGCGGTCGTCTCTCGGGGTGGAGGCAGCCGGCTGGCCGATCGCGCTCCGCTTTCACCGCGATGGCATCGGTGTATACGGAGACGAAGACGCCGTCTCGACGGATGGATCGGCGGATCGGGTCGTGGACAACTGGGTGGAGTCCCGGCTGTGGCGCGGTGTGTCACTCGCGGACCGTCAGTTGCTGCTCGACGCGGGACTCTTCGAGTGGCTGGATGCGGACCTTTTCGATGAGGTGATCGGCGAAGGCGGGGCAATGCAGCGGCTCGCCAACATGCCGGTACTGGAAGGTCTGCTGGAGCGTGCGCCGGATGTGCGCAGCGGCTGGCGGCTCCATCCGCTGCTGCGCGGGCATTGCGCGCGACGCGTCTCGCAACTGGAGCCGCAGCGGTTTCGCGACATGCACGGCCGCATCGCGGAGGCGCTGGCCAGGCGCGGGGAGACCACGCTGGCCGTGCGCCACGCGGGCGAGGCCGGTGATGCCGCGCTGGCCGGCCGAATCCTCGAGGACGCCGGCGGCATCCGGCTTTACCTGCGTGAGGGGCTCGTGCGTCTGCGGGCGGCCGACCGGGTGTTGAGCGAAGATGCGGCCGCGCGGCCGCGGCTGGCGCTGGCGCACTGCGCACTGCTGGCCGCGGACGGACGGCTCGACGAAGCGCGCGAGGCGTACGCGAGGGTGGACGCCGTAGTGGATCGGGCGCCCGCGTCGGACCTCGACCTGCACGCCGACCGCTGTCTGGTCGCCGGCGTGTTGGCCATGTATGGCTGTGTCCGGCTGGACTCGGCGGAGGCGCGCGAGTTGATCGAGATCGAGCGGCGCCTGGCGGCCTCGGAGGAACTCGAGCCGGGCATGCGCGCGGCCTTCCAGCATGGGCTGTGCAGCAGGCACTGCCTGCGTGCGGTGTTGGATGCGGCGGCGGGGCGCGCCGCAGCGGCGCGGCGGTTCCTGGGCCGTGAGACGACGAGTCTGTCGATGTTCGTGGACATGGAGCTCGGCGCGATGGCGATGGCGCAAGGTCGCGTCTCGGAGGCGGCGCGATGGTACGGGAACGTGCAACGCACGGCGAAGGCGGCATACCTGCGTGATCCGGCAGCCGCGGCAATGGCGGGCGTACTCTTCCGGGAACTGGCCCACGAACGCAACCGTCTCGCCCGCGTTCCGGAGGCCGAGAGCGTGCCGAGGGCGCTGGCTCGCGGTGGCGCACCCTTCGCGCCTTACGCCGCGGCGGCGGGCACGGCGGTGGAGTCGACCCTGCGCCACGATGGGGCGGCGGTCGCGCTCACGACACTGGAAGAGATGTTCGAGTACGCGACGCGGCACGAGTTGCCGGCCTTGCGGCGCTTCCTTGCGGCGTTGCACGTGTCGCTGCTCGCGGAGAGTGGCGCGGTCGGTGCGGCGGAGCGCGTCTGGCGCGACGTCGGGTTGCCGGAGGAGGCGTCCGGGTGCCTGGACCTGTCGGGTCAGAGCTGGCGGGAGATGGAGGCGATCGCTTGTGCTCGGCTGCGGCTTTACATCGCGCGGAAGGAGTACGCGCCCGGCCGGGCGTTTGGACACACGTTCACCAGGGTGGCCCGGAGGCGCGGCCTGCGGCGCACGCTGATGCGCGGCCTCGCGTTGTCGACGACGCTGGAGCATCGCCGCGGGACGGCGCGGGTGGCGACGGCGCGCATGAAGGCGTTCCTCGCCGAGTATGCGCAAGCGGACTACGCGGGACCGATGGTACGGGAGCGGGCGGCGGGGTTGCCGGTGCTCACCCGGGTGCTCGAGGGCGTCGGCGACTCGGGGGAGCGGTCCGCGGCCCTGACGCTGTCGCGGGACCTGAAGGCCAGCGAGAAGCAGGGCGTGGCGGGGGGGGGGGGGGGGGGGGGGGGGGGCGGGGGGCCTGCGGGGGGGGCCGGGGGGGGAGGCCCCCCCCGCCCCGAGGGCGCGAGCGAGACGCTGGCACAAGCGCGACGAGGCGGGGACGACCGCACACCACCCCAGCGCAGCC
>VXNE01000271.1:3584-7603 GCA_009840715.1 Gammaproteobacteria bacterium | reverse complement strand
CGTCCGCGGCCGCGGTACCTGACGGCCAGCGAGAAGCAGGGCGTGGCGCCGCGCCTGACGGCGCGGCAACGCGAAGTAGTGCGGCACCTCGCGCTGGAGCGCGACAAGGAGATCGCCCGCGCACTCGGCATCACGGAAGCGGGCGTGCGGTACCACGTCGGCCGCGTATTCGACGCGCTCGGCGTGCGCGGCAGGTCCGCGGCCGTGGAACGTGCGCGGGAACTGGGCCTCCTCGGACCCGACGCCGACGAGGACCCTGCAACCTAGCCGAGGTAGCTCAGCGCGGCTTGTCACAGGGCTTCGCCGCGATCCACTTCCCGGGCTCCGGCAGGGACGCTCCCCCGCGGCAAGGGCGCTTGGCCGGCTGCGTATAATGCCGACCGGCCGTCCGAAACGGCCGCAAGCGAACGCGGGGGACAGGTCGTGATCGGAAAGCTCAACCACGTCGCCATCGCCGTGCCGGATCTGGGCGCGGCGGCCGCACTCTACGCCGACAGCCTGGGCGCCACGGTCTCGGCGCCACAGCCGCTGCCGGACCACGGCGTCACCACGGTGTTCGTCGAGCTGCCCAACAGCAAGATCGAGCTCATCCACCCCCTGGGTGAGGATTCCCCGATCGAGAACTTCCTGGAGCGCAATCCCCGCGGGGGCATCCATCACGTGTGTTACGAGGTCGGCGATATCGCGGCGGCGATCGACCGGCTGAAGGAGGACGGGATGACCGTGCTCGGTGACGGCACCCCGAGCATCGGAGCGCACGGACTGCCTGTCGTGTTCCTGCATCCGCGAGACTTCTGCGGAACCCTCATCGAGCTCGAGGAGGTCGCGGCTTGAGCACGCCGCTGGACGTGCTCGTCCCGATTCTGGACGAACCGTTCCGCTCGGGGGAAAGCGGCACGGACGAGGAGACGCCGCCCTACGAGAAGACGCTGGCTGAAGCGCGCGCGCTGCAGGAACGACCGCGCATCGCCGGCGGTTACCGCAACATCTCGCGCCAGCACGGCAAGAACCGGATGACCGTCTGGGAGCGCATCGGGGTGCTCTCCGACGAGCGGCCGATGGTGCTGTTCCAGAATTGGGGGCCATCGCTCGACGGCGCCTCGCTCGTGACCGCCATCGTGAAGATCCACGGCCGCGACGTCGCCGTCTATGGGCACGACTTCACCGTTCGGGCGGGCTCCATGGACGCGACGAATGGCCGCAAGCTGGCGTCGCTTTACGGGCTTGCCGCGAAGCAGGGCATGCCGGTCATCGGGCTGAACGACAGCGCCGGCGCGTTCGTGCCTGCCGGGGTCGGCGGCCTCGACGGTTATGCCGAGGCGTTCACGGCGCTACGCAGGATCAGCGGCATCGTACCGAGCGTGATGTGCATGTTCGGCTTCAACGCCGGCGGGGGTTCCTACCTGCCGCGGCAGGGCAGTTTCCTGATCCAGCCGAACGACACGTTCTTTGGACTCACGGGCGTCGGCGTGGTCAAGGAGGTCCTCGGCGAGGACGTGACCCCGGACGAACTCGGCGGACCGGGGGTGCACGGCGCGTCCGGCGTGGCCGACTTCACGGTCGCGGACGAGGTCGACGCGCTCAGGCTCGCCGCGCGGCTCCTGACCTACCTCCCGGACGACAACCGCTCGAACGCGCCTTACGCGGCCACGAGCGACCCGGTGGGGCGCGACACCGAGAATCTCGACGTGCTGTTCCGCACCACGTTCAACTCGCCGACGGGCTTCAATACGCCTTTCGACATCCGGCTCGTCGTCCAGGAGGTCTGCGACCATGGCGAGTTCCTGGAAGTGCAGCCGGAACGCGCACGCAGCACCGTCACGGCATTCGGGCGCCTCGGCGGCTACGTGGTTGGCTTCGTCGCGAACAACAGCGCGTTCTCCACCGGCTTCATCGACGTCGACGCGGCGTACAAGAACGCCCGTTTCATTCGCTTCTGCAATCTCTACAACATCCCGATCGTGTTCATGGAGGACACGACGGGGTTCCTGCCGGGCACGGAACAGGAGAGCCGGGGCGTCGTGCAGGCGGGGCGCGCGATGCTCGACTCCATCGTGGATCTGCGCACGCCCCGTATCCTGGTACTCGTGCGCAACGCCTTCGGCGGGGCCTATGCCTCCTTCAACAACTACGCCACCGGTGCGGATTTCGTGTTCGCGCTGCCGGCGACCCGTGTCGCGGTAATGGGACCGGCCGGCCGTGAATTCGTTTACAAGGACGAGTTGGCGGGTCTGTCGCGGGAGCGCGCGTCGCGGTTCGCGAAACTCCTCTCGGAACGGCGCGGGGCGGGCGCCGACGAGGCCGAAGCGCGCCGCGAGGCCGAGCGTGAGGTGTCCCGCTGGTTCGCGGCGGAGGACGCGAAGCTGGTTGCACGCTACGAGCGCGACATCATGAATCCGCGCGAGGCGCTGAGCCTGGGATCGATCTCGCAGATGGTGCTGCCGCGCGACCTGCGCCGGCTTCTGGCGGACACCATGGACCTCTGCATGCGCCACTACCGGCCGAGCGCGATGACCGGGCCGCAGCGGGAGTTCCACTGATGGTCACGGTGCTCGCCGACGGCGGCGCGGTCGGAACGTATACGCGCAACCCGGACGTGTTCCGCGACCGGCGCTGCTCGACGAGCGCGTCGGGCTGGGTGCGGCAGTTCCAGTGCGAGGACATGCGTCCGCTCATCATCTGCCGCGGTCCGGTCCGCAAGGAAGCGATGGACGTCTTCGAGCAGATGGGCATTCGCGACTACGGCATCCTGCTCTCGGACAAGGACACGGTCGTGCACACCAGCGCCGTGGCGCCGGAACTGCGCGGCATCAAGAACCGCGACCGCGTGCACCGGGTGTCGGACTACACCGGCGCGGACCAGGCGGAGCGCGATCTGCGCATCGCGGAGATCGTCGCGATCGCCTTGGAGGGCGGGTACGACTCCATCTTCGCCGGCTACGGCTTCATGGCGGAGGACGCGGCCCTCGTTGAGGCGATCGAGGCCGCGGGTCTCTCATTCATAGGCCCGGGCTCGGCCACCGTGCGCGCGGCCGGCCGTAAAGACATCGCCAAGCGGACGGCCCTCGCGGAGTCGATCGACGTGACCCCCGGCGTGGACAACGTGACGGCTCTTGCGCTGGTCGCGCGGTGCGGGGACGCGGCGGCGCTCGCGGGACAGGCCGAGGAGCTTGGACTGGCGCCGCCGCCGGACGGCGATCTCGAACTCGCCGCGGACGCGTTGCTCGACGAGGCCGTGACACGCGGTATCGATCTGCTCTCGAACGACGAGATCACAGACGCCGTCCGCGCGCAAACGCGCAAGCTGCTGCAGCGCTATCCCGACCGGCGCCTGCGACTGAAGGCCGTGGGCGGCGGCGGCGGCAAGGGCCAGCGCGTGCTCGATGCGGCGTCCCGTTACGAAGGCGCGGACCTTGATGCCCGTGTCGAGGCCGCGGCGGCCGACGCGGCGGAACGCACCCGCGAGATCTGGTCCGAGGTCAAGGCGATGGAGCCGGGCGCGAACAAGAACGTGCTCCTCGAACTCAACATCGACACGAACCGGCACCAGGAAGTGCAGGTCCTCGGCAACGGCGACTGGTGCGTCGCCCTGGGGCTCCGGGACTGTTCGGCCCAGATGCACGAGCAGAAGCTGGTCGAGGTGTCCGTGACCAGCGAGTCCCTCGAGCGCGAGATCGCGCGTCGCCGCGAGCGCGGCGACCTTGCCGGGGCGGAAGCGCTCGACACGGACCTGCGCACCCTGCTGGCCATGGAGGCCGAGGCGGCCCGTTTCGGCAAGGCGGTCGGTCTCGACTCGGTGTCGACGTTCGAGTGCATCGTGGACGGCGCCGACCACTATTTCATGGAGATGAACACGCGCATCCAGGTGGAGCATCGCGTCACCGAACTCTGCTATGCGCTCGAGTTCGTCAATCCCGACGACGGCGAAGACGTCCTGCGCGTCGAGTCGCTGATCGAGGCGATGGCGCTGGTGGCCCGTCACGGGTGGAAGCTCCCGGAACCGCGGCGCGGGCCGCGCC
>VXNE01000271.1:0-3574 GCA_009840715.1 Gammaproteobacteria bacterium | reverse complement strand
GTGGTCTACGTGGTGCGTCGGGTGGTGGTTCTGTGGGGGTCGTGGGGGGGGGGGGCCCTGCTGGTGTTGACGCTCCGGTTCGGGGGGGGGGCGCCGCGCTACGGCGACTCCGTCGAGATCCGCCTCAATGCGACCGACGCGGCGCTGAACCCCGCGGCGGGGGGGCTGATCGAGTCCTGGTCGAACGCCGTCCCGGGGGAGATCCGGGACGACCAGGGCATTTCGGTCCACAACCCGGACACCGATCTCTTCATGCCCTACTACCTGGCGGGTGCCTACGACAGCAACATCGCCCTGCTGCTCACGGTGGGCGAAGGCCGCGAGGAGACGTTCGCGGCGATTCTCGACGTCCTGCGCCGTACCCGCATCAAGGGACGGCACCTCCGGACCAACCTCGACTTCCACTACGGGTTTTGCCACTGGCTGGCGGCCCAGGACGTTCGGGCGAAGATCGAGACGCGCTTCGTCCAGGCATACCTCGGAGCGGTCGCGCGGCTCTTCGAACGGGCGCAGGAGGTTGATGTCGACGCGGCGTTCGGACATGTGAGACGCCGGGCCATCGAGGGGATCGAGGACGCGGCCGTGCGTGCGGGCTACACGCGCGCCATGGATCTCAAGACGTCCCTCCTGGTGCGGCCGCTGCAGCGCCTGCTCGAGCGCCCGCACCTGCTGGCCGGTTGGGCGGCGATGAGTGCGCGTCACGCCGAGGCGGGTCCAGACGGCGTGCGCTGGCTCGTGAACCCGGTAGACGTCCTGGAGGAGCTGTACCGCTATCTGGACATGGATCGTCCCACCGGCCCTGCCGCCGAGGCGATCTGGGACCACGACCGGGAGCTGCTGGACGGCGCCCGGGCGCTCTATGCGCGCCTCAAGGCCGGGCTCAGTCCGGCCGGGTTCGAAGAACTGGACGGACTGTTGCGCACCTCGCAGCCGCCGCCCGGCACGCCCGGTGCGCTCGCGGAGGACTGGGACGACCTGCGAGCTCGGCATCTCGGCTACCAGCACGGCCTGCAACTGCTCGCGCTCCCGGGCCAGATCGCGCACGATGCGGGGTTCGACCGGTTGCGGGTACGTCCCGACCTTACGGTGGACGTGCCTTTGGAACTCTACGGCAGCGACGCCCTCGCCGCGGCGCGCAAGGTGCTCGCGCCGCCGCCGGCCGCGAGCGCCGACGAGATCGTGGCCGAACTGGGCGGCATGTTCTATGCGCGCGAGGCGCCCGGCATGCCGCGTTTCCTCGAGGCCGGTACGCACTTCGAGCCCGGCGACACCCTCTACGTGATCGAGGTGATGAAGATGTTCACCAAGGTGACGGCGCGGTTCGCCGGGACCGTGGACGAATGCGTCATGGGCGAAAGCGAGGGCGTGGTCGTGAGCCAGGGCGAGCTGCTGTTCAGGGTGACGCCGGACGAGCGCCCGGCGGTCGTGGATCCGGCCGAGACACGGCGCCGGCGGCTGGCGCGTACGGCGGACCTCGCCGAGCGTTGCCTCTGAGCGATCGCCTGTCCGGTCGCGTACCGCTCCGTTATCATGACCGTCCGCGGTCGGGGGACCAGGTCATGAAGCGGTGGGGTTGGATGCTGGCGATCGCCCTGGGCATTGCCCACGGCGGGTGGAGCGCCGACAAGAGCTACGAAGACCGGCTGCTCCTCCAGCTTGAGTTGACGGCCGTGACGGCCGCCCAGGAAGAGGCCTTCCGCGAGGCGCTGAAGGACTATCACGCGGCGCGCAACGGCTCCGTCCGCCGGGTGTCCCGGCAGGGCGGCGACATTCCCACGCGGGTCGCGCGGGACCTGCGGCGACTGGCGCGGCGGACGCTCAACGAGATGGGCGAGTTCCTCGAGCCCGACCAGTTGGAGCACGTCGAGAAGTACCTCGAACTGGCGAACGAGCAGTACATGACGCAGGCCGGGTTGCGGTAGCGCCCCTTCGGGCAACGTTGGTTCGGGAAGGCACGCCGAAGCCCCGATGCGCATCGCTACCTGGAACGTCAACGGCCTGCGCGCGCGCCTCGACTTCATTCGCATCTGGCTGGAGGCCCGCCAGCCCGACATCGTCGGGCTCCAGGAACTCAAGGTCGGCGACGACGAGTTTCCGGACGCGGCATTCGAGGATCTCGGCTACGAGGCCGTCTGCCATGGCCAGAAGGGCTGGAACGGCGTGGCAATCCTCACCCGGCACCCGGCGGACACCGTCCAGCGCGGCCTTGCCGGCCAGGAGGACTTCGGCGCCCGGCTCGTGAGCGCCCGCGTGCGAGGTCTGACCTTCGCCACCGTCTACTGCCCGAACGGCAAGGAGCTCACCCACGAGGACTTCCCGGCGAAACTCGCGTGGTACGACGATCTCGCGAACGCCTGGTCACATCCGCCGGAGACGCCGGCAGTCCTGTGCGGGGATTTCAACGTCGTGCCGACGGCGCTGGACACCTGGCGCGGCGCGGGGGGCGACGGCCGCATCTTCCACACCGTCGAGGAACGCGAGCGGTTCGAGACACTGCGAGGCCTCGGGTTGGTCGACCTGTACCGGGAGATCCATCCGGAGTCGCAGGCGTTCTCCTGGTGGGACTATCGCGGCGGCGCGTTCCACCGCGGCCAGGGGTTGCGCATCGACTTCCTGCTCGGCACGCGTCCCGTCCTCGACCGCGTCACCCACGCCGAGATCGACCGGGACTTCCGCAAGAAGAAGGAGGGACTCACGGCGTCGGATCACGCGCCGGTCATCGCGGACCTCGACTGGGGCGACTGACGGCCGTGAGCGCCCCGCTTGCTCCCGAGGTGGCGCGCGACTACGCTACACGGAACGCGAAGGGGGATTGAGTGGTCATGGCGGAAGCGATAGACATCCGGGAACAGGACGACGCGCAGGAGGCGGTCGCGGGCAAGGGCGTCAAGGTGCGCGAATCAGAGCGCGGCCCGTTCGAGATCTGGGAAAACCCGGAGATAGGGCAGGCGTACGCCCTGGACCGCGCGCAGGCTGAGCAGGTCGCCCAGGGGTTCGACATCAGCGCGCTGGCGGAGAAGTGCGGCGAGGCTCCCGCGCGCGAGAAGCTCGTCGACATGCTGCAGGCCATTGGTCCCGGCGTATCGACCGCCATGCTCTTCTCGCAGGACGGCCCCAACGGCATGAGTCTGGCGCACGTCTGGTTCGGCGCCGACTTCCCGCTGTTCCGGCACAGCCATCCGCGTTTCGGCGACTGCCTGTACTACGTGATCGCGGGCGAGATCATCGTCGGCCGCCGGCGTCTCGGACCGGGCTCGGGGTTCTTCGTCCCGAACGGGATGCCGTACAAGTACACCGCGGGACCGGCGGGCGTCGAACTCCTGGAGTTTCGCGCTGGCGGCGGTAACCCGGAAGCGCCGGGGATGAAGTTCGACGAGCACTCGCTCGATGCGGTGCAGAATCTCATCGACCGCGCGGCCGAGGCCCGGCCCCGCTGGCAGCGGCCGGAGCGCATCGGCGACACGGCGCTCGTGCAGGCGGAGTTGGACTTCGGGTAGGGGCGGCCCACGGGGGCGCGCGGGCCGGCTGGGGTGCGGGGGTAGATCACGGGGGGGGCAAAACCCGGCGCGACCCC
>VXNE01000556.1 GCA_009840715.1 Gammaproteobacteria bacterium | reverse complement strand
GTCGCGAGCTTGCGCGCGGCCGGAGACGCCGGCCGGCGTTCGGTGGCGGGAGCTGTTTCGCGCGTCCTGGCGGCCTGCTCGACGTCCTCCCGGGTAATGCGCCCGCGCGGCCCGGTGCCCGCGACGTTGTCGAGATCGACGCCGAGCTCGCCGGCGAGCTTCCGCGCCGCGGGAGACGCCGGCCGGCGCTCTCCGCCCGCCGGCGCCGGGGCGGGGGCGGGCGCTGCGGATTCGACGCTGGGCATGTCCTCGGGTACGCGGCGCGAAGGCGCGGGCAGCGTGTCGGGGATCTCCTCGCCCGCGGCGTAGATGAAGCCCACGACATCGCCGGGCTCGAGGGTCTGCCCGGCCGGGACGAGATGCTTGACCGTTCCGTCCGTCTCCGCCTCGACATCGAGGTTCACCTTCTCGGTTTCCAGCCGGTAGAGGAGGGCGCCCGCCGCGACGGTGGCGCCGTCGTCGACATACCACTCCTCGACGATGCCTTCGGTCATCGTCATCCCGACCTTGACGAGGTAGATCTCAGACGGCATCGCGCAGTTCCTCGTTCTGGACGGCGTGTACGACTCCGAGTGCGGCGCCGGAGCGCAGGATCCGCTCCACGTCGATGACATGGGGACCGTCCCGCCGGACCTCCATCGTTGCGCGCTGGCCGGCCGCCAGGGTCCGCTCGCGCTCGCCGTCGAAGGCGAGGACCCCGGGCCCCTCGAGGGTGATGCGGTCACCGAAGGCGACGTGGCTGGCAGTGGCCACGCCAACGTCCTGGAACATGCCGGGCGCGATCGGTGCGCGGACCCGGTGCAGGGCCGGCCGCCCCGGCAACTCGAAGCGCACGACGGCGGCGAAGTCCTCCGAACCCGCCACCGGCAAGAGCAGGCCGCCGACGGACGTCAAGCCCACCGCCGTGGGCGTCGCGGTGGCGAGCACGGCCAGGACGAGCCGTTCGCAGTCGAGCAGGGCGCGGGCGCCAACGAAGCGGTCATTCGTCGCGGCGGCGTCGATGAGCGCGATGTCGTCGTCCTGTCCGTCGACGGTGACATGAATGACCTTCGCGCGGCGGGAGACGTCCGCCAGCCCGACGCGTCCCGAGGCGACGGCCGCGGCTGCCATGCCCGCGAGCGTGCCTTCGACGATGCGCGGGAAGACGTTGTTGGTGCCCGTCGAAAGCGGCAGCAGCGGGGCGTCTAGCCACCCCTTCGCGAACGCCCGGTTGGTGCCGTCGCCACCGAGGGTGATGACCGCGCCGCAATCGGCGGCGCGCATCTCGGCGGCGGCCCGGGTCGTGTCGTCGGCACGGCCGGTGTTCGTCCTCGCGACGGGCGTGCCCTGTACGGCGGCGGCCTCAAGCCCTCCGCGGGCGATACCGTGGGAGTCGTCGAAATAGACGATCTCCGGCTGCCCCAACGCGGCGATACCGGCCAGGCACCGGGTGACGATGGCGCGCTTCTCCTGGTTGTCGAACACCGACGCCCGGGCCACCAGGCGCCGGATGTCCTTCCCGGACGCCGGGTTGGCGAGGATGCCTATCGGGCGTGGGGTCATGCCCTGGCGCAAAGTCCGTCAACCGCCGAGCAGCGCGCGTACTTCGGCGACGATCTTCGCGGCGTTGGGGACGTAGCTCTGTTCCAGGGCCGGGCTGAACGGGACGGGCGAGAACGGCGCGCCGACGCGCGCAACGGGCGCGTCGAGGTAGTCGAACGCGTGCTCCTGGATCTGTGCCGCGATCTCGCCCCCCATGCCCGCGAAGCGCACCGCCTCGTGCACCACCGCCGCGCGCTGAGTCTTCTTGACGGACGCGATCACGGTGTCGGTGTCGAGGGGCTGCAGGGAACGCAGGTCGATCACCTCCACGTCGACGCCGTCCGCGGCGAGTTCCTCCGCCGCCTTCAGGCTCTCGTGGACCATGCGGCTATAGGTGACGATGGTGAAGTTCGTGCCCTCCCGCACGACCTTGGCCTCGCCGATCGGGATCTCGTACGACGCTTCCGGGACCGGCCCTTTCAGGCGCAGTGACATCTTGTTGAGCGCCACGAACACGGGGTTGTCGTCGCGGGCCGCCCCGATGATGAGGCCCTTGGCGTCGTACGGCGTCGACGGCATCACCACCTTGAGCCCGGGCAGGTGGCAGAGCCACACCTCGAGACTCTGGGAGTGCTGGGCGGCCATGTTCATGCCGGCGCCGGACATGGTGAGCACGGTGATGGGCAGTTTCGCGGAGCCGCCGAACATGTAGCGCATCTTGGCCATCTGGTTGGCGATCTCGTCCATGCACTCGCCCATGAAGTCCATGAACATGATATCGATCACCGGACGCAGGCCCGTCGCGGCGGCGCCGACGCCGAGACCGACGATGCCTTCCTCGCTGATGGGCGTGTCCACGACGCGCCCGTCGCCGAACTCGTCGAGGAGGCCCCGGTAGTACCCGAATACGCTCCCCGCGCCGGCGACGTCTTCCCCGGCGACGAACGCGTTGGGCTGTTCCGTGAGCACGGTGCGCACGGCCTCGTTGATCGCTGCGACGTAGGGCAGTTCCCGCGTCTCGGTTGCTTGTGCTTCAGCCATGGTCGCTGCTCCCGTTCAGGCGTAGACGTCGTCGAGAAGGACGGACGGGTCCGGGAGCGGACTCGCTTCGGCGAACTCGATGCCGGCCCGGACGCCGGCGAGTACCTCGTCGTGGACCGCCTGCGCGCTGTCTGCGTCGAGGATCTCGAGTTCCGCGAGACGCGCCTCGAAAAGGGTAATCGGGTCCCGCTTCTGCCACTCGGCGAGTTCCTCGTCCGTGCGATAGGACAGACCCATGCCGCGCACGCCGACGTGGTCGAAGAAGCGGTAGGTCTTGCACTCGAGGAGCGTCGGGCCCTCTCCCGCACGGGCGCGGCGCAACGCCTCGCCCGCCGCCTCGTAGACGGCTACGGCATCCATGCCGTCGACGACGACGCCTGGCATGCCGTAGCCGGGTGCCCGGTCGGCGACGTCGACGATGGCCTGGTGATTGGCCTGCGGGGTGTACTCGCCGTAGCCGTTGTTCTCGCAGACGAAGAGCATTGGCAGCTTGTAGAGAGAGGCCATGTTCGCGGCCTCGTGGAACGATCCCTCGTTGCTCGCGCCGTCGCCGAAGAAGGTGGCGGCGACGTGTCCTTCCCCCTGCGTCTTGCAGGAGAACGCGGCGCCGACGGCGATCGGCGGCCCGGCGCCGACGATGCCGTTCGCGCCGAGCATGCCGAGGTCCATGTTGGAGATGTGCATGCTGCCGCCCTTGCCCTTGCAGTAGCCGGTGGCGCGCCCGAAGAGCTCGGCGAACATCGGGCCGAACTCGCCGCCCTTGGCGATGAGGTGGCCGTGGCCGCGGTGCGTGCTGGTGATCCAGTCCTGGTCGGACAGGTGGGTCATGACGCCGGCCGCGACGGCTTCCTGGCCGACGTAGAGGTGCAGCGCGCCCGGGATCTTGCCGTCCTCGGCGAGCTTGCCGGCCTCCTGCTCGAAGTTGCGGATGCGCACCATGCGGCGGTGCATGTCGAGCAGGACTTCGTCGGTGGGCTGTGCGGTCACGTGGGTTCTCCCTCCAGTGCAGCGCTATTCTGCGGGACGCGTTCGGTTATGGACAGGTGCGCTACGCGGGGCGTACTGTCACTTCCTGGGTTGCGGTCCGGCCTCCTTCGACGACGAGCGCGATGCCGCCCTCCGCCAGGCCGCTGTCGTTCGCCGAGAGTTCGATCTCGTCGTTCACGCGTCCGGCGATCGTGTCGCCGCGGACGGTCAGCTCGAACCGGTAAGTCGCGTAGAGTTCGAGCTGGGCGTCCGCCTCGGCCAGCACGATCGTGCCGTCCAGTTCCCGCACGAGCTGGAGCTTATGGTCGTCGGTCAGCACGAGCGCGTAGTAACGCCGCATGCCCTGGACGCGTGCGGCGATGCCCGCGCGTCGCACCATGTGGGGCGTGACGTCCGCCGACACGGCGTAGTCGGTCCATTCCCGGTTGCCGTATAGGAGCAGACCGGTGCCCCGGTCCTGCACGACCCTAAAACTCTCCGGGAAGCGGCGCTCGGCGTGGTCGACCCCGTTCACCCAGGCCCGGTGCCACATCTCTCCCCCGGTCCGCCGCAGCGTGACCTCGGGCGTGCCGCTCCAGGTGAGGCGGTCGAGGAACAGCGCGCCGCCGGTCTTCGCGCGCACGATCTGCAGGCCCACGGAGGCGATCGGGTGACCGCCGGTGTCGGGCACGCGCCAGGCAAGGTCCGAGGAAGCGCCGGGCTCGAGGTCCGTCGTGGGCCCGCGCAATGTGACCAGTTCGTCGGCCTCGTCATAGACGCGGATGCACAGGGCGGTCTTGACCGCGTCTTCTGCGTCCGCCCGCAGTGCGACGGACGCTTCGACCGTCTGGCCGGGATTGAGCGTGGGGCTCGCCATGAGCCCGTAGCCGCGCCGCTCGAAGTACCGTGCGGTGTCCCGCGACTCGACGAATGTCCCCGTGGTGGTGCGTGCGGTCTCGCCGTCGGCGAGGGCGTTGAAATGGATGGTGAGGCAGGGCGTCCCGGTCGCCGCCGGACCCTGGCGCACCAGGCAGCCGTGACCGCGGAAGCCTTGCACGGATCCCGGATAGCTGAAATGGAACCGCGCCCCGTCCTTGGGCGGCGCGTAGGGCGTGTTGGCGAGGCGGTGTCCCATCGCCGTGACGCGGCGGGCTTCCGCCGCCGCGTCGCTGATGCCGCCGCCGCTGTCGGCGCTCGGCAGGTAGCAGATGTCGGCCACGGGGCCGCGCCAGTCGACGTCGCCCTCGAGCCCGTCGATGCCGCCGCGGATGCCGAGGAGGCAGCCGAGGTTGCCGGAGTTGCAGTCCGTGTCCCAGCCGGAGGTGTTGACGATCATCATCGACTTTCGGAAGTCGCCGCCACCGTGGAGGAGCGCGTGGATGATGAGGCCGTGGTTCGGCACCATGTGGCAGTTGCCGCCGTAGCGGTCGTACCCGTACAGACCCTTGATCTCGGCGAAGGTGGCGCGCCAGTCGTCGCCGTGTTTCGCGTGCCACTCCCGGATGTCGGAGATCATGCGGTAGAGGACGCTGTTATCCGGCACCAGGGCGACGCCGGTGTCGATGAGCCGGTCGATGTCGGCCTCGACGAATGCCTGCGCCTCCATCGCGGCAAGGATCTGCGCGCCGTAGACCGCCTCGCCGTCGTGAGAGACGCTGGCGGCCCGGCGGGCGAAGTCGGCGGCGCGTTCGGGGTCCCCGGGGCACACCATCGCCCACCCGTCGATGAAGATCTGCGCGCCGATCTGTTCGGCCACGACCTTGCCGTTCGTGGCCATCGAGCCGGAGCCCGGGGCAAGGACGCCGTCGCGCAGCCGCAGGTAGGCGGTGTGCTCCGTGGAGTTGCCGAGGCCGCCCCACCAGAGCACCGTGCGGTTCTCGATGAGGTAGTTGAGCCAGGTCTGGCCGATCTGGGCCGGGGTGAGGTCCGGATCGCAGCCGTAGTCCTCGAGCGCCCGCACGAAAGTGAACGTGCCGCTGATGTCGTCGTCGGTGACGATGAGGGGGACCCCGACCTTGTCGTGGACGTAGTAGTCGATCTCCCCAAGCTCGTCCTCGATGCGCTGGTTGGACCAGCCTTCGAACGGCCGCCCGAGATAGACGCCTACGATCTTGCCGAGCACGCCCGCGTAGACGCGCTCCTCGTAGTCTTGGGTTAGCATCCGGGCGAGCCTAACCGAAGCGGCGCCAATGGGCGAACATGGAGGAGGGGGAACCATGACCGACAACCTGCAGAAGGCCTACGAGACGATGACCGCGCGCATCGGCGAGGCCGACCCGCCCACCGAGTGGTTCGAGATCGACCAGAAGCGCATCGACGACTTCGCCGACGTCACGCTCGACCACCAGTGGATCCACGTGGACGTGGACCGCGCCAAGGCCGGGCCGTTTGGAGCGCCCATCGCGCACGGCCACCTGACACTGTCGATCATGGGCCACCTGCCTCGGGCGCATGTCGTGGAGGGCCCGCGCCTCGAGGGCCAGAAGCTCGGGATCAACTACGGCTTCAACCGCGTGCGCTTCCCGGCGCCCGTGCCGGTGGGTTCGCGCATACGCATGCAGAGCACCCTGAAGACCGTCGAGATCAAGGGCGGCATGATCGAGGTGATGAACGAGGTGGTCGTCGAGGTCGAGGGGCAGGACAAGCCGTGCTGCGTGGCGGAGAGCCTCGGGCGACTGGTGTTCTGACGTACTACCCGTTCCACCACGGACTGTCGGAGAACGACCGGAGGTCGAGTTCGTGCGTCCACACCGACCGGTGCTGGTGCGCGATGTGCCAGTACGTGTCGGCGATCTTCTCCGGGAGCATCAGCCCGTCGTGCTCCATGCCACGGGTCTCGCGTAGTTGCTGATAGCGCTCGGGTCCGAGCATCTTGCCGAGCGTGTCCGGGGCGTCGACGGAGCCGTCCACCACGATGTGCGCGACGTGCACCCCCTTCGGCCCATACTCGGCGTTGAGCGTCTGGCACAGCATGCGCCGCCCGCCCATCGCCGCCGCGTGGGAGTGCTGTCCGGCGTTGCCGCGTACCGCGGCGGTGGCCGACGTCACCAACAGCGTTCCCGCGCCGCGCTCCGCCATCAGCGGACACACGAGGTTGGCGAGCCGGAACAGGCCGAAGCAGCCGAGGCGCCAGCCCATCTCGAAGGCCTTGTAGCTCGTGCTTCGCAAGGGCCGGTCGCCGATCTGTGCTCCGAGGTTGTAGACCGCGACGTCGATCGGACCGATCTCCGCCTCGATGGCCTCCACGCGTGCCTCGATGGTGCCCTCGTCCACGGCGTTCAGCAGGTAGCCCGAGGCCGAGCCGCCGTCCGCTTCGATGGCGCCGACGAGCCGGTCGAGACCGTCCTGGTCCGTCCGGCGGCACAGCACCGCGTGGTATCCCTCCCGCGCGAAGCGGAGGCCGACGTTGCCGCCGATGCCGGCGCCGGCGCCGATGACGAGACAGACTGGTTTCATGGGTAGCGTCCTTTCTCTCTGGTGGTTTGGCCGTTCCCCGGAATCAATGACCCCGCAGCCACGTCTCGGAAGCCCGCATCGAGAATGACGGACTCAGGCAGGTGGCGTGGCTGGGCTCACGGCCACTCCGCCCGCAGGCGACGCTGGTAGTCCAGCCCGTCTTCGCCACGCCAGATGCCCGCGGTTCGTTCAAGGGCGTCTTTGAACGACGGCCGGCCCTCCTCGCGGGACCGATAATCCCGAATCGCCCGACGGACCAACTCCGCTGTCGACACGCCGCGTAGCGTTGCCTGGCGGTCCAGCCAGGCCTTCTGGTCGGGGTCGAGGTCGATGACGATGCGCGCCATGGGTCGCTGCGATGCCGCTTTGCCGTGGGACGCTATCACGGATCGTCCGGGCGGCGAAGCTCCGCCTCCGGGGGCTGGGGTGATCGCGGGGCGGCGGCCAGGCGCCGCTTCACCGTCCCGCGGCCTCCAGCACGTCCGGGATATACCGCTCCCAGCCGATCGCCATGATGTGCACGCCGTGGCACATGGGCGCCACGTCGCGTATGACCTGCCCCGCCATCCGCACGCTGGTCCGCACCGTATCTGAGGTTCGCGCCAGCGCGTCGGTCAGCCGGTCCGGAACCACGACGCCGGGAATCCGCTCCGTCATGTAACGCGCTTGCCTGGCGGACTTCAGGACGATGATGCCGGCGAGGACGGGAACCTCGAACTTCTCGCATCGTTGCATGAAGGTCTCGAAGCCGGCGGCTTCGTAGACGGCATTCGTCTGGAAGAACTGGGCGCCGGAAGCGATCTTGGCTTCCATGCGCGCGACCTCCTTCCCCAGGTCGGGTACGGCGACGTTGGCCACAGCGCCCTTGTAGAACCGCGGGCGGCCCTTGAGGGCATTGCCCGCGAGGTCCTGCCCCGCCTCGAGGCTGCTCGCCGCCTTCAGGATGTCCTCGGCCCCGAGATCGAACACCGCCTTTGCGTCGGGGTGGTCGCCTCCGGAGGGGGGATCCCCCGTCATGCAGACGAGGTTCTCGACCCCGAGTGCGGACGCAGCGAGCATGTCGGCCTGGATCGCCAGCCGATTGCGGTCGCGCCCGGCGATCTGGAGCGTCGACTCGATGTCGCGGTCGCGCAACAGGTGAGCAAGCGCGCCCGGCGCCATGGTCATGCGCGAGGCGGCGGAGTCGGTCAGGTTGAAAGCCGTGACCTGGCCCTTCAGCGTTTCCGCCGCCGACAGAACGCCCGCGAGGTCGGTGCCCTTGGGTGGGTTCAGCTCCGCGGTGAGGGTGAAGTCCTCATCGGCGAGGGATTGGGAAAGGCGGCTCACCGCCGGCACGCCGCTGCGACGCGATGCGCACGCGTCACCGCGTTTCACCCTCGTCGAATTCCGAGACGGCCGCGGTCCAGCCGAGCGCGTCCTCCTCGTGACCGCGGCGCAACCTGGCGACGGAGCGCGCGACCCGCGCGCGCCCTTCCTGGGAGCGGGCATCCGGCGCGCTTACCCGAATCTCGCGCGTGCCCCGCGTGCGTTCTGGCTGCCTCGCTCTTGGCATCGCCGCCAACCGGTTTGGTGCGCCCGCGATTGTACTCGCGCCAGATTCCTCCAGGCGTCACTAAAATGCGCTTTGCTAGACACGATCAGGAGGCCCTCCGATGGCCGGAGACAGTGGGCGCGGCGCTGGCGTGCCGGACGAGCGCAGGCGCGCGTGGGGCGAGAAGTACGAACCGCGGTACTCGGGCGTCGCGACGTTCATGCGGCGGCCGCTGCGCACCGGTCCCGAGGAGTGGGCCGATGTCGATGTCGGGATCGTTGGCGTGCCGTTCGACGGCGGCGTGACGAACCGGCCGGGCGCGCGCCACGGTCCGCGCCACCTGCGCGAACAGTCGACCTTGATGGGGATGGTGTGCCACCAGACCGGCGTACGTCCGCACGACCTCGCGAACGTCGCGGATCTCGGCGACGTTCCGATCGAGGGCGTCTATCGCCTGGACGATGCGATCGCGGACATCGAGCGCCACTACGACGGGATTGCTGCCGCGGGCGTATTGCCGCTCTCGGCCGGCGGAGATCACTCCATTACCCTGCCGATCCTGCGCGCGCTTGCGGGCGCCCGGGGCGGCCCACTGGGCCTCGTCCACTTCGACGCCCACTGCGACACGGGGCCGGAGCTCTTCGGCCACAAGCATCACCACGGCGGGCCGTTCAAGGTGGCGGTGGAGGACGGTGCGCTCGACCCGAAGCGCACCATCCAGATCGGCATCCGCGGTCCTGCGGAGCCCCTGTGGGGGTTCAGCTACGAGTCCGGCATGACCGTCATCCACATCGAGGACCTCTACGCGATGGGCATCCCGGCGGTGGTTGAGCGAGCCCGGGAGGTCGTGGGCGATGGACCGGTCTACGTGAGCTTCGACGTCGACGGGCTCGACCCCGTGTTCGCGCCGGGCACGGGAACGCCGGAGGTCGGCGGATTCACCACCTACGAGGCGCAGCAGATGCTGCGTGGGCTGCGCGGTCTCGATGTCGTCGCAGGCGACGTGGTGGAGGTGTCGCCGCCCTTCGATCCGTCCGGCACGACCGGCCTGAACGGGGCGCAGATGCTGTTCGAGATCCTGTGCCTGCTGGCGGAGACCGTGGACCGCGCGAAGGGGCCCGACGCCGCCAGCCTTTGACCGGGTCAGCCCGTGGCGCGCCGCGGGATCGTGTGGGTGTGGTACGGCGCGAGCGTGTCGATCGCGTCCTCGGGCTCGCCCCGGCGCCACTCGAAGAGCCGCACCGTGACCGCGTCCGGTGCGATGTCGAACAGCGCGAAGCCGTTCTTCTCCCGCACCGCGGCGATGTCCTCGAGGCCGAGGCCATGCGGGGTGAGCGGGAGCGTGCCGCGCGCGCGGGACGGCCAGCCCTGTCTGGTATACCCATCTCGAGCCCACGAG
>VXNE01000468.1 GCA_009840715.1 Gammaproteobacteria bacterium | reverse complement strand
GACACCGACGCCGAGTTCATCAACCCGAGCAGCGGCGTCGCGTTCGACGTGCCGGGCCTGTCGCGCAACACCACCAACGCGGTGATCTTCTACGAGAAGTACAAGGTCAGCGCCCGCGTCGCGTGGAACAAGCGCGAGAGCTTCCTGACCTCGATCACGAGCCTGCGGGGCAACCCGCAGTTCACGAGCGACTACTGGCAGCTCGACGCCGGCTTCGGCTACCAGGTGACGGACCAGATCGCCGTCGTCTTCGAGGCCATCAACATCACGGACGAGAACGTCGACCAGTACAACCTCGTCGGCCCCGTCTCGCGGCTGGAGCAGCTCTACTACATCTCGAACAGCGGACGCCGCATGCAGGCTGGGGTGCGCGTTCGGTTGTAGACCGAGCAGTCGGTATCACAGGGGGTTCCGTCCTTCGGGGCGGGACCCTTTCTTTCGGCGATCCGCCTGACCCCTCCTGGGGTCGTGGTGCCGTGTCTTCGACATTCGTAAAATCTGCCGTCCTCCCGGCACAGGAATCCACGAGATGTCGGCAACCTTGAACGACGCCGATCGCGGAGCAACCCGGCAACGGTTGCGCGTCAAGAGCGGCAACGTGGTCGAAATCGATCTGTACTCCGATGCGCAGATTGCCGAGTGGGACGCCGCCGACCGGCTCGAGGACGGGGAGCGCGAACGCATCGTCGGCGCGGTCACCGGGCCCGGGCAAAGGCCGGCGGAACCGCCCTATTCGTAGATCGGAATCGCCTCCGGCATCCCCATTTCCGCCTTCCACGCCTCGATCCTCCGCTTGAACCCCTCGACGAGGTCCGGCCGCGCGGCGCTCAGGTCGCGCCGGCCCCGCGGGTCCACCGTGACATCGTAGAGGCGCATGTCGTCGGTCCCGGCGTACCACCAGAAGTGCCAGCGGTGGGTGCGGACGTAGTAGCCCTCGGCCCGCTCGCCCATCGCTACGCGGGAGCGGCGGTTGTCGCTATAGCCGATGAGTTCCGTACGCTCGCTTGAGGTACGCTGGCCCTCGAGCAGCGGCTTGAGCGAGTGGCCCCGGAGGTCTTGAGGGACTTCCACGCCCGCGATGTCCAGGATCGTCGGCACGATGTCCAGCGACGACACCAGGCTCGTTTCGTTGAACGACGCCGCCAGCCGGTCCTTCCAGTAGAAGACGATCGGTGTGCGCACGGACAGGTCGTAGAGCGCGCCCTTGCCGGTCCACCCGCCGGAGGCCAGTTCCGGGCTCGGGACCTCGCTGTCGGTCACGTACTCCACGTCCGCGTCCTGCTCGTAGCCGTTGTCGCTCAGGTAGATGAACAGGGTGTCCTCGAGGAGCCCCCTGGATTCGATGTGGTCCATCAGGTTGCCGACGCCCTCGTCCCACCAGGTGATGTTGGCGTAGTACATGCGGGCCGACTCGGAGAGGTCCATGTCCGCGTAGTACTTGCGGTAGCGGTACGGAGCGTCCAGGGGGACGTGGGGCAGCATCGGCCCGAACCAGAGGAACATCGGTCTCTCGGCATGCCGGTCGATGAAGTCGTACGCGGGTTCCATCGTCTCCCGGACGAGTTCGTTGCCCGCCGAACCCATCAACTCGTGAAAGAACGCGTCGGTCCCGTAGAGCGACATGTCCCACCCTTCCGTCATACCCTCGTCGAAGTGGCCGTTCCGGTACGAGTTCTCCCACCACTTGCCCCCCTGCCAACTGACGTAGCCCTTCGCGGCCAGGAGCTTCGGCAGCGTGTCGAAGCTCGCCATCCCATTGGCCTTGTGCACCGTCGTCCAGATGGCCTGGTCCCGCGGGCTCATGCGCTCCCAGTCGGACCCAGCGCGCTGCGCTTCCACACGCTCGTTCAGCCGGAGCTGGTACTCGATGGGGTGGAGGCCCGTGATCAGCGTCCGCAGCGACGGACGGCAGTAAGGCGCCGTCGTGTGTCCCGCAGAGAACGTGACGCCCCCGGCCGCCAGTGCATCCATGCTGGGCGTCACGACGTTCGTATCGCCCATGAAGCCGAAGTAGGGATAGCCGTGATCGTCGCCGATGAGTAGCACGATGTTCGGGAGCCGGTCGGCGTGGCCGAACGCAGCGAGGCAGAGGGTCGTGAGGCACAGCAGCCTCGGGATCCTTTTCAAGGCGAAGCTCCTCGGTTCTCTATGGGATGAAGGGCCATGGTCAGCGACTCGTACCCGGTCTGGCGCCGGTAGTCCGGCCATTCCTCGTACTTCGGCTCCCCGGCCAGGAATTCGACGCTGCCGACCTTCGCCGACACGTGTTCCAGCACCGAGCGCAGGATCAACCGCGCCTGGTGCACCCCGAGGCAGAAGTGCGGGCCGAAGCCGTAGGCGACGTGCACGTTCCTGCGCCGATCGAGCCGGACTTCGTCGGGGTCCGGGAACACGCGCTCGTCCCGGTTGGCCGCCGCCCAGCACAGCGACGCCCGGTGGCCCGCAGGGATCCGGGCGGCGCCGATCCGCGCGCCTGCGGGACAGGTCCTGCCGATGTGGGTGAGGGGCGAGCAGACCCGCACGATCTCTTCGGCCGCGCTGCGCACCAGTTCCGCGTCGCCGCGCAGGCGCGCGAG
The DNA here is from genome assembly GCA_009840715.1 of Gammaproteobacteria bacterium. Classification (GTDB taxonomy): domain Bacteria; phylum Pseudomonadota; class Gammaproteobacteria; order Pseudomonadales; family Azotimanducaceae; genus VXNE01. The sequence goes on along the minus strand of VXNE01000468.1, from coordinate 7,361 downwards.
GTCCTCGGGGTGGTCCGCGAGATGCACCAGCGCGAAGGCGATGACCGAGACGACCGTATCCCTGCCCCCGGCGAAGGTCAGGACGGCGAAACCCATGATCTCCTCGTCCGTGAGCTTCCGGCCCTCGTAGGTCGCCGTGGATAGCGCCCCGAAGAAGTCGTCGCCGGGATTGGCGGCCGCCTCTGGCAACACGCGGTCAAGATACCGGTAGAGTTCCGCGCGCGTCGCGTCGTCGTAGAGCACGTTCGAGTACCACGTCTCCCAGACGAGACCGTCCTCGGGCGGGCGGTTCAGCATCACGGCCAGCGCGCGGGACTGCAGCTTGACGGCCAGCCCATGGATCATCTCGACGGCCCCTTGCCCGACCACTTCGTCGAGGAGTGAGGCCGTGAGTTCCGACACGGCCCGGATGACCTCCGGACGACGCGGCCGGTCGAAGAAGGGGCGCGCCAACGCCCGGTACGCGGTGTGTTCCGGCGGATCGGTCTCGATGGGCAGTTCGCGCACGTCGCGAAACGGCTCTTCCCCCGGGATCGGCACCCGGAAAGGCGTGTCCGAGCTGAACGCCTTGAAGTCCCGGGCGGCCCGCCGGACATCCCCATGGCGGAGAATCATCGGGATGGTCTCCCCGGCGAAATCGGCCTCGAGCACGCCGCGCGCCGCGCGGGCCTCCCGGAACGGGTCCGTGAGGTCCCAATGACTCACGAGGCGACTCCGTCCGGATCGCTCCAGACGCCCACGTAGCCGCTCCCGGGCGGCATTGTGCCAGGGCACCGTCCGTCCACCGGCTCGCAACCCACGGCGAGCTGACGGTCGACCGGACCGGTCTCAGGCGCACTCCACCGGATTTCCCGGTCCGTCAGGTTGAACGCGCAGAACGCCGAGCCTTCCGCAGACCGCCTGTGGAACGCGAGCAGGTCCCCTGCCCCTTCCAGGAAGCGCAGGTCACCCGTGCGCAGGGCATCCGAAGCGCGGCGCAAGCCGAGCGCCCTGCGGAAGAAGCTCAGCGTCGAGTCCGGGTCGTCCCCCTGCGTATCGACCGCGAGCGCCCGGTGCTCCGCCGGGGACGGCAGCCACGGCTCCGTTCCGCTGAAGCCTCCGAACGAATCGTCCCGGCGCCACGGCATCGGCGTACGGGCGCCGTCGCGGCCGAGGGTCTGCGGCCAGTTGTTCTTCGCTTCCGGGTCCTGGATCCTGTCGAACGGCACGTCCGCCTGGGGCAGGCCCAGTTCCTCGCCCTGGTAGACCATCACGCTGCCCCGCAGCGTGGCCAGCAGCAGCGCGAAGAGCCTGGCCCGGTGCGCCGGGTCCGGGTGCCGCCGCCACCGGCTCACCACGCGCGGCGCGTCGTGGTTCGAGAACGCCCAGCAGGGCCATCCCTCGCCGGCGTCGCCGTTCCACCGCCCGAGGACATGCCGCACGCTGTCCGCGGTCAGGTCCGGCATGCCCAGGAACTCGAACCCGTACGCACTGTTCAGCCGCTTCGCATCCGCGGTGTAGGCCTTCTGGATCGGCAGGGGGTCGCCGGAACCCACCTCCGCCACCGTGAAGATCTCCCCGAACGCATCCGTTACGCGCCGGAACCGTTCCAGCAGCGCCGGCATGTCCGGATGGTTCATCGTGTAACGCGCTTCCTGCATGAGGTACGGCCTCGACGTCGCGAAGAACGCCGGTTTCGCCCGGGGGTTGTCGCGCAACCGCGGGTCGTGCATGCCGTGGTTGATCGCGTCCAGCCGGAACCCGTCCACGCCCCGGCGCAGCCAGAATCGCGCCACGTCGAGCAACGCTTCCTGGACAGCCGGGTTGTGGAGGTTGAGGTCCGGCTGCGCGGCGAGGAAGTTGTGCTGGTAGTACTGCTCCCTGCGGGCGTCCCACGTCCACGCCGGACCGACGAAGACCGACTGCCAGTTGTTCGGCGGCGACCCGTCCGGTTTGGGATCGGCCCAGACATACCAGTCCGCCTTCTCGCTGTCGCGGCTCCCGCGGCTCTCCCGGAACCAGGGATGCCGGTCGGACGTGTGCGAGTAGACCTGGTCGATGATCACCCGGAGCTTCAGCCGGTGCGCCTCTTCCAGCAACGCATCGAAATCTCCGAGGGTCCCGAACACCGGATCGACGTCCCGGTAGTCCGCGACGTCGTACCCGAAATCCTTCATCGGCGACGTGAAGAACGGGGAGATCCAGATGGCGTCCGCGCCGAGGTCGGCCACGTGGCCGAGGCGCGAGCGGATGCCCTTGAGGTCGCCGACGCCGTCGCCGCTGGTGTCCTGGAAACTGCGCGGATAGATCTGGTAGATGACGGCGCCCCGCCACCACTCGTTGCCGGTATCGCTCAAGGGCCTCATTCCTCCAACAGGACTGCCGCAGCGTGGGTAAGGGAAACGGCGATGCGCGCGCCGGGGGCGACGTCCGTCTCCGGACCGGCGCGGATCGATGCCGTGATCGGGTGTCCGAGCACGTCGAGATGCATCACGGAGGTGCTGCCGAGGTTCTCGCGGCCGATTACGGTGGCGGGAACGCTGTCCGCGGCCTCGCCAGCCTCGCGCACGCGCACCGACTCCGGTCGAATGCCGTAGAACCCGGGCCCGGTCCGGTCGCAGAGGTGCTCGGGCAGCGGGAAGGACAGCTCCCCTGAGCGAAACCGCCCGGAGGCCGCTTCCCCCTCGACCAGGTTCATGGGCGGCGTGCCGATGAACGAGGCGACGAAGGAGTTCGCCGGGCGGTGATAGGCGTCCAGCGGCGGGGCGTGCTGCTGCAGCCGACCGCCGTCGATGACCGCGATGCGGTCGGCCAGGGTCATCGCCTCCACCTGGTCGTGGGTGACGTACACCGTCGTTGTGCCGTGCAACTCGTGCAGGCGGCGGATCTCGAGCCGCATGCGGTTCCTGAGCTTCGCGTCGAGGTTCGAGAGGGGCTCGTCCATCAACAGGACCCGGGGCCTGCGCACGAGCGCCCGGCCGATCGCGACCCGCTGCTGCTGCCCGCCCGAGAGTTCCCGGGGCCTTCGCTCGAGCAAATCGCCGAGCCCGAGCATGTCGACCGCGCCGGCGATGCGCTCCCGGATCTCCGGCTCGTCGATGGCCTCCCGGTGCCGGCCGTAACGCAGCCCGAACCCGAGGTTGTCGGCCACGCTCATGTGCGGGTAGAGGGCATACGACTGGAAGACCATGCCCAGGTCGCGCGCCCCGGCGGGGAGGTCGTTCACCCGGTTGCCCCCGATCAGGATGTCGCCGGCGGTGACCTCCTCCAGGCCGGCCAGCAGCCTGAGCGCGGTCGACTTCCCGCAGCCGGAGGGACCGAGCAGCACCAGGAACTCCCCTTCCTCGACCCTCAGGCTGAGCGAATCCAGCGCGGTCGTGCCATCCTCGAACCGCTTCGTGACGTGGGCGAACTCGACCGTCGACATCGCCCGCTAACCCTTGATGGCGCCGGCGCTCAGCCCCTTCACGAGGGACTTCTGGAACGCGATGAAGAGGATGACGACGGGCACGCTGACCAGGATGCTGGCGGCGGCGAAGTCGCCCCATTGCTGGCCCGTGGCCGGGATCATGGAGGCGAGCCCCACCGGCAGCGTGTACTGGTCGTTCGACGTGTTGAAGACGAGCGCCAGCAGGAACTCGTTCCACGCCGTGAGGAACGAGAACAGCGCCGTGACCGCGACCGCCGGCAGCGAGAGCGGCAGGACGAAACGGCGGAAGATCTGCAGGCGCGTGCATCCCTCGATCGCCGCGGCTTCCTCGATCTCCCGCGGGATCGAGTCGAAGAAACCCTTCAGCATCCAGACGCAGAGCGGCAGCGCGGTGACCGAATAGACGACGATCAGGCCGATGCTAGTGTTCAGGAGGCCCAGGGACTTCATGATCATGAAGTACGGCAGCAGGATGATGATGCCGGGGAACATCTGCACCAGGACGAAGAGGAACATGGAGGCCCGCCGGCCGCTGAAGCGGTAGCGGCTGAAGGCGTAGCCCGCGGGGATGGCGAGCAGCAGTCCGGCGACGGTGGTCCCGGTCGAGACGATGAGCGAATTGGCGACCCAGGTCCCGAACGCCGCGCTGCCGAGGATCGCCGCGAAGTGCTCGGCGGAGAACGCGTCGCCGATGGCCCCGCCCAGGACGTTGCCGGGCGAGACCGCGACGTCCGCGATCCAGACCAGGGGTACGATCACCGGCACGCACGCGTGCAGCAGCAATACCTGCGCCCCGACCTGGGCGAGCCGCGGTTCCAGGCGCCGATTGCCGCGCAGGCACGCGTCGACGAACGCCGCGTCGGCCCGCCCAGCCATCCAGCCCGCCACCCGGGTTGAGAGGAGCCAGTACAAGGCGACCGCCGCCGGGATGACGACCCAGCCAGCGGTCCACACCTCATAGACGCTGGTTCCGCCGCTCGCGAACATGGCGATCCCGGTCGCGCCGGAGGCCGTCGCGAACGCGGCACCAACGTGTCGCTTCCAGGTATGCGTGCTCCCGGACAGACACGCCCGGCAGCCGCCGAGCAGCACCATCGCCAGCACGATACCCACCTGCCGCGCCCCCTCGCCGCGCAGTAGTTCCAGGCCGAAGATCACCGCGAGGACGCCCACCGCGGCCGGCAGCCAACGCCGTAACGCCGCGACCTCGGCCGGCACGACCCACGCCAGGATCCCGCTCGCCGCCGTCACCGCGCGAGTTCCATGACGCCCGAGCGCTTCACGTAGACGTAGGAGATGCCGACCAGCAGGAGGAAGAGTGCGACCGACCACGCGGCCGCGACGCCGTACTGCCCGTAGTCGAAGGCCACGCTGAACACGTAGGTGATGAGCGTGTCGGTCGCGCCCGGCTCGCCGAAGCCGACGTAGGGGTTGCCGCGCGTCATCAGGTAGATGGTGTTGAAGGTGTTGAACGTCCAGATGAAGCCCAGCAGCGAGATGGGCACGAGGGTGCCCTTCAGGTTCGGCAGCGTGAGGCGGACGAACTGGTCCCAGCGCGACGCGCCTTCGAGTTCCGCCGCCTCGAACATGTCCGTCGGGATGCCCTGCAGCGCGCCGGAGAGGGCCATCATCATGAACGGAATGCCGAGCCAGATGTTCACCAGGATGACCGACGCGCGGGCGGCATTGGGCGTGGCCGTGAAGTCGATCGCGGTTCCCAGGATGGCGTTCAGCAGCCCGTCCGGCTGCAGCATGCCGTTCCAGGCGAGCACGGAGATGTAACCCGGGATCGCCCACGGGAGCAGCAGGACGGTCCGGTACAGCGTACTTCCGCGAATGCCCGGGCGGGTCAGCGTGTATGCGAGCAGCAGTCCGATCCCCACATGCGCGGCGACGTTGGTGAACGTCCAGATCATCGTGAACGCGCCGACGCGCAGGATTCCGGGACTGGCGGCGACGGTGACGAAGTTCCCGATCCCGTTCCAGTTCTCTTGCCCGAGATGGCTCTGGCTCGCGTCGGTGAAGGCCAGCCACACGCCGTAGGCGATCGGGTAGAACGTCAGGGCGGTGAGGCCGATGAGAGCCGGCGCGACATAGACGTACGCGTGGCGCGTCCCCGCTCGGCCGCCGCGGACATCCCGGAAACGCAGGTACGAGAGGAGCGCGACGGCGGCCAGCACGACCGCCGCGAGGGTGACCGTGATGTGGAGCGTGTCCGGTTCCGGGGTCCTCTCGTCCGCGACGTCGGTGCGGGCCATGACGGGCTCGAAGGAAGCGGTCGAGCGGCCGTTCGCACCGACCGGCACCACCGCGATCCACTGGTCCGCTCCCGGCGTCATGCCCGAGAGCGAACAGGACCACGCCCCGGCGTCCCGCGCGACCACGGGCAGGTCGTCGGCGTTGCGGTGGATCGGTAGCCCCCCACTCCAGCAGTCCTGCGTGTCGAAGGCAGGTGCGGTCCGCGCGAGCCCCGAGACATCCCCGATGAGCACGGTCGAGTGCAACTCCGCGTCGGGCGTGCTCCGGAAGGGCCGGTCCGAGAACCACACCTCGTATGCGGTCGTCTCCGGCCCCGCCGCGTGGCGCACGTCGACGTGGATGCGCCGGTATTCCTGTTTCGCGGCGTCGACGGTCACCTCGGGCACGGCATCCGCGAGCGCGGTTAGCGGGACCAGGGCAAGGAGCCACGCGCATCCTGCGAGTTGGGGCCGACGGGGAGGCATCCCTACCAGCCCAGCATCTTGCGTATCTCACCGTCCGCCGCCGCGAGGGATGCCTCGGCGGTCATCGACCCGTCGGACGTGAGCGCGAGCGCGGTATCGAGCTGCTCGAACAGCATGGCGGTGACGCGGGTGGTCGGTACGGGGGTACCCAGGCGGGCCTGCTCGATGAACCCGCCCAGAACCGGGTGCTCGCCGATCGTCGGGTCGGACAGGACTTCGGCCAAGGTCGGCAGGCTGTACGTCCCGAGCGAGAACTCCCTCTGGACCTCCGCCGACGACAGCCACAACGCAAGCTGCACCGCCTCGGGCTTCACGCCGCTCTGTTTCGCCACGCTCCACCCGAAGTAGCCGACCATCGGAGCGAGCCGCCGGCCCGTCGATCCGTTGTAGGGGAGCAACGACTGGCCCAGGCGAATGCCCGACTCCGCGTACCGGTCCCAGTTCCACGCGCCGTCGATCACCATGGCCGCGCGACCGGTCTGGAACCGCGTCGACATGGACTCGATGCTGTTGACGGACCCCGTCACCCCGTGCACCCGGCCGAGGTCGAGCACCCACTCCATGGCGGCGGCCGTCGCTTCCGACTGCAGCGTCGGATAGCCCGCGTCATCGAACAGGGCACCGCCCCATGCCGAGATGAACGGCACGAACCAGTACGACCACTTGACGGGCAACGCGATCCCGGCGACGTCCGCGGTCGTGAGGGATCTCGCCGCGTCCAGCAGGTCCTCGGTCCGCCACCCGGAGTGGGGATAGGCGAGCCCCGCGGCGTCGAAGAGGGCCGCGTTGTAGAGGAGGGTCATGCAGCTCCGGGTCGCCGGCAGCGCGTAAAGCGCCTCTTCGTAACGCATTGCGGACAAGGCGTCGGGGACGAACGCCCGCTTCTGCCGCGGGGTCAGGTGCGGCCTCAGATCCTCGAGGAGCGGGAATCCCTCCACGGAGATGTGCCCGATCTTTCCCACCTCCGTTTCCGACAGGCGGATCAGGTCAGGCGCCTCCCCGGCCTGCGCCGCGTTGATGAACTGCTGGAGGTTCTGCAGGTACGGGATCCGGACGACCTCCACCGCGATCGCCGGGTGCGCGAGAGAGAAGCGCTCCACGCTTTCGGTGAAGATCCGCTCCTCCATCGAGTCGACGCCGAACGTGTGCCAGAGTTCGACCGGCACGGAGCCCCGCCGGTCGTTCCCCCCAGAGGGAACCGAGGCGAGAAGCAGCAGTGCGGTGCAGAG
>VXNE01000569.1 GCA_009840715.1 Gammaproteobacteria bacterium | reverse complement strand
CTGCAGGACTGATCCCGTGTCGTCCAACGTCCCGGTCGGGAAGTTCGACCCCCAAAGGCGTGTCTGTCATGCCGGCGGCTTGTCCGCCAGCACGCCCGCGCGCTCCATCGCCGCGATTCTCTTGTCGTCGTAGCCCAGCCAGTCGCGCAGCACCGCGGCGTTGTCGGCGCCGAGCTTGGGGCATGGTGTCCAGTCGTCGCTACCGATGCCCCGCAGCTTGATGGGGTTGCCGGGCACTGGCGTCGGGCCGGGTTCGAGGGGGACGAAGAAGCCGCGTTCCCGAACCTGAACGTCCGCGACCATGTCGGGCGTCACGTTGACGGGCCCGGCCGGTAGGCCAGCGGCCTGCAGGGCCTCGGCCGCCTCTTCCCTGGTGCGGGACGCGGTCCACTCCGAAAGCGCGCGGTCGATGGCAACGGCGGTCGCGCGCCGCTCGGCAACGCCCGCGGATGTATCCAGCCCCCCGCCGACGACGGTGCACAACGCGCGCCAGTCGGCATCGTCCCGACACGCCAGCGCAACCCAGGCGTCGTCCCCTCGGCACGGGTAGACCCCGTGCGGCGCCATCACCGGATGCCGGTTGCCGATACGCTCGACCCGCCCGCCCAGCTGATGCTCGACGAGCCACGGCCCGCAGAAGACGACACCCGACTCGTGCAGGGACATCTCGATGAATCCGCCCCGCCCCGTGGCTTCGCGCTCGCGCAACGCGGTCACAATGGCGCCGGCCGCGTTGACCGCGGCGATCGGGTCCATCAGGGCGACCGCGGTATTGCGCGGTTCGTCGGGGCCGTACCCGAGGACGTGCGTCAGCCCGGACATCACCTCGACGGTCGGGCCGAACGCCACCCAGTCGCGGTAGGGACCGTCCTTGCCGTAGCCGGGCATCGCCATGTAGACGATCGATGGGTTCGCCCGCGACAGGGCCTCGTACCCGAGACCCAGCGCCGGCATCGCCTCCGCGCTGAAGTTCTCGATCACCACGTCGGCGACGGCGACAAGCTCGAGGAAGGTCTCCCTTCCCGCGTCCGTCTTCAGGTCGATCGCGACGCTGCGCTTGTTCCGTTGGAGCTTCACGAACACAGCGAGGCGGTTCCACGGATCCTCGCCGGGCTCCCCGCCGAGCCAGCCCCCGCGGTGGAGCCGGGGGAACGCCCGCGGGCCCCGGCCGGTCGGGGCTTCGATCTTGACCACCTCGGCGCCGAGGTCCGCGAGGATGCGCGTGCCGAGCGGCCCCGCCCACACGTGCGTCAGGTCGAGGATCCGTACGCCGCGTAACGGTCCGTCAGCCACCGTGGGGTCTCTCGTTCGCTATCGGTAGCAGGTCGCGGGCAGGCGGCGTCTGGCCGTCCATCCGCCAGGCCCTGCGCGGTGCACGTACGGAACCGGCCTGCTCGCTGCCGACCGTCTGCCAGAACCCGCGGACGGCAAGGTGGGGATCCGAGAGCACGTCCTCGAGCGTCTGCACAACACCGATGGGAATGCGGCACTCCTCCGCGCGCCGACGCACTTCCGCTCGCGTCATCGGTCCGATGGCTTCGGCGATGATCGCGTGCAGCGCGTCCCGGTTGTCGCGCCGCAATGCGTTGGTCTCGAAACGCTCGTCGATGACGAGGTCCGGACGGTCGAGGAAGGCCGAGAACGGGTCCCAGAAGCCCGGCACGATGTTGACGTACGCCCAGCCGTCGGCGCAGCGGAACAGGTTGGTCGGAACCACGTAGTAGAAGTCGCTGCCGTGCCGCTCGCGGATCAGCCCCCCACAGTGCCACATGACCGTGGTGAACTGGCTGAGCGCCATCACGACTTCCAGCATGCCGATGTCGATGACGTTGCGTTCGCCCGCGAGGCGACAGGCGTTGGCCGCGGCATAGGCGAACGCCCCGCCCTGGAACTCCGGGTAGTGGCCGGGCAGCGTCAGGGGCGGACGGTCCGGGTCGCCGATGATGTACGTGTAGCCGCCCATGGCGAGCAGGACGTTGGTCGACGCCTGCCAGTTGCGCTTGGGCCCGGTCCGTCCGAACGGGGTGATGGCCGCCTTGACGGGGGCGTCCCACGCGTCGAGGCCGAGGGCCTCGACCGCGTCCGCCGTCTCGCCTTCGACCACGACCACGTCGGCGCGCGCGGCGAGGTCGGCGATCAGCTCCGCGTCGTCGGTCGCGATACGGCGCTTGCCGGCGTGAAGGTAGAGGTCCATCGCCTCATCGCTCACCCACGCCGGGGGCCGTGCGCCGGTCTCGACCCGTACGACGTCGCAGCCGGCCTGTACGAACAGACGCCCGCAGTATCCGGCGGCGAAGCCGCCCAGTTCGAGTACGCGGTCCAAGGAGGAGTGCTACCGTGGGGGTCGGCGCGAGATGATACGGCGCGCGAGCGGCCCGTTCATCGCCGTCACCACTCGACGATCTCGTCGACGAGTCCCCAGGAAAGCGCCGTCTCCGCATCGACGCGGGCTCCCGTGAGCGCCATCCAGCACAGCCGCCGGCGCCCGATCCGGGGCAGGATGCTCGCGGTGCCGCCGGCGCCGGGGACCAGGCCCATGGACACTTCCGGCAACACGAAGAACGCATCCGCGCGCGCCTTGACCGTGCCGGCGAACGCGGGTAACTCGATCCCCGCGCCGATACATGCGCCGTGCAGTCGTGCTTCCATCCGGTCGCGCAATCCGTGCATGAGCATTGCGGCGCTGCGCGTCATACGCGAGGCGTGGGCGCGGCCGGCGTCGGTCGCCTCGCCGAACTCGTCGAGGTCGCCGCCCGCGCTGAAGCAGGCTCCGGCGCCGGAGAGCACGACGCGCACGTCGGGATCGTCGGCCGCGAGCTGGAGGGCCTCGCAGAGGGCGTCGCGCAGTTCGGCGGAGTAGGCGTTGCGCTTGTGCGGACGATTGAGCGTCACCCGCAACTCGTTACCGGCGCGCGACAGGAGGACCAGCGGTGCGTCCGGTTCCGGCAGCCGCGGTCGTCCCTGCCGTCCCGCGAGCCAGGCCTGGAACTCGGCGCCGTGCTGGAGCGTGGAGTAGGTCAGGGACTCCGCGAACAGCCGGTCGGGAACGTCCGTGCGGGCGTTGTGCCGCAGCAGGCGCACGAGCGTCATCGCGGCGATGGGGTTGCGTTCGATGGCGTCGACGACCGGCTCGGCCTCGGCCAGGGAGTTCACCTGCACGTCCACGACATCGGCATTGGAGGGGCCGACAGCGATGACGGGGCAACTCGGTGCGCAGCGCGGCGGGTCGAGCGGCGTCTCCGCGCCCTCGACGAGTACGTACGGCGTTCCCGCGAGGGGAGACAGCGCTTCCGCACTCGCCGGCGAACCCAGGCGGGCGTGGAGCGCGTCCATGGCAAGGGGCTCGTTCAAGCTGAAGTCCGGGTGCGGATGCGACCCCCGCGATTATGCACGGCGCAAACGACCGCGCGGGTCAACCCTCCATGCGGTGCGGGAGCACGTCCCGCCGCGGCCACGCGCCGAGACCTGGCAGCTTGATCGCGAACGGCGCCGGCCGCAGTCCGACCGTCAGGCCGAACAGTTGCACCTCGAGTCCCTCCCGCAGGGCCGCCGTGGCGCCCGCGACCCCGTACAGGGAGAACTGGTATCCGGTACCGCTGGGCGCGCGGTCCGTGACCGCCCCGCCCGCGAGATAGTCCTTCCCTATGGCCGTGGTAGGCAGCTCGAGGTCCAGTTCCGGGACCCGCCGGCCGACGAAGGCCGTAAACGTGTTGCTGTTCGGCCCCGGCCAGGTCCGGTACTCCCCCGCATACGGGTAGTCCCTGACCGCTGCCTCGACCCGGTCGATCACCCCGTCGACCCCTTGGCCACGCAGGTCGGCGAGCAGTTCGGGGGGATTCGAGAACCACATCGCGTCCGGGCGCCCCTCCGTGCGCACGAGGGCCGATCCCCCTCTGCGGAGACGCCAGCCGATCACCTCGTGCCGCGTGTACGCGTCGGCGTCCGAGCGCTTGACCGCGATCCAGGTGTGCACGGCCACGGCTCCGCGCAGTCCCCACGTGCGCGCGGCGTAGACCTGCACGACCGCTTCCCGTACCTCCTCCGCCGGCGGCGCCTGGCCGGACGGTGCGTGGCTCGCGTCGCTCCAGTGCGGCTGGTAAAAGAAGAGCCGCCAGACGATCGAGACCACCGCCGGCAGCAGAAAGAGCAGGAAGACCGGCCAGAGGGTCATGCGCCATCGCCGCCGGGCGCCGCGGTTCGCGGGCAATGCATGTCTCCGAAGTCTCCGGGAAAGCGCGCAGTCTACGCGGTCGCTAGAATCGATGGACTCTTGGGAGACCGCCTCGGTAGCCATGCTCCTGATCCGCAACGCCGAACTCAAGGGCGTGCCGGGCGTCGATGTCCGCTGTCGAGGCGGCAGGATCGTCGAGATCGGCAGTCTTGTCGCGGCTGAGGGCGAACGCATCCTGGAAGCGGACGGCGGCGCCCTGCTCCCGGGCCTGCACGACCATCACCTGCACTTCTTCGCCCTGGCCGCCGCCCTGCGTTCCGTGCGCTGCGGCCCGCCGGACGTGTGCGATGCGGCGGCACTGGCAGCGGCGTTGGGGGATGCCCCGGGAGACGGCTGGATACGCGGGGTGGGCTATCACGAGTCCGTCGCCGGCCGCCTGGACCGGGGCAAGCTCGACGGACTGGTCACCGACCGGCCGGTGCGCATTCAGCATCGGTCCGGGAAGATGTGGTTCGTGAACACGGCGGCGGCGCGCGCGCTCGGGCTCGGCCCGGACTCGAACGGCCGGCTGTTCCGGCGCGACCGGTGGCTCGGTACGCGGGTGGACGGCGACGTCGACGTCGCCGGTACGACACGCCTCCTCGCCTACCGTGGCGTGACCGGCTTCACCGACGCAACGCCGCACAACGATCCCGCCGCGGCGCGTGACCTCGGCGCCGCCGCGCCGCTGCAGCGCGTCATCGCCATGGGGGACGAGTCCCTGTCCGAGGGCGCGCTCAAGATCATGCTCGACGATTTCGAGCTGCCGGGCATCGACGCGTTGCGGACCAGGATGACGCGTGCGCACGCCGCGGGGAGGCCGGTCGCGGTGCACTGCGTGACGCGCACGGAGCTGGTGTTCGCGCTGTCGACCCTGCTGGAAGCGGGGACCCTTCCGGGCGACCGCATCGAACACGCCTCCGTCGCGGACGCGGCGGGCATGGAGCTATTGGCGCAGGCCGGCGTCACCGTCGTGACGCAGCCCAACTTCATCGTCGAACGCGGCGACCGCTACCTGGCGGACGTGCCCGCGAGCGACCACGCGCACCTGTACCGCGGCCAGGGCTTCCTGGACGCGGGCGTCCCCCTCGGCGGCGGCTCGGACGCGCCGTTCGGGGAAGCCGATCCCTGGCTCGCGATGCGCGCCGCCGTCACGCGCGAGACCCATACCGGAAGTGTGCTCGGCGCAAGGGAGGCCCTGAGCCCGGAACGCGCGCTGGCCCTCTTCACGACGCCCCCCGAGGATCCGGGCGGTGCGCCGAGGCGCGTGCGCGTCAGGGAAGCGGCCGATCTCTGCCTGCTCGACCGCCCCTGGTCCGCTGCGCGGGTTGCGCTTTCGAGGGACCTCGTGGCCGCGACCATGGTGGCCGGGAAGGTGACCTTTGCCAGTGAAGGCTTACGTGACACGGCGGCGGCATCGGACATCGACAATGGGTGATCTCCACTTCGACGGCCAGAGACGGCCGGGCACGATGGGCTTCGCAACGTCGCTCACGCCCCATGTCGCACGTGTTACCTTCCCGCCAGCCGCGTCCCCGTACGCGGCGACTCTCTGGAGGCCCTTCTCATGACAGATGCCGTCCCCCGCGGGCCGATCGTCTATCCCGAGACGGATGGGCTGCCCATGCCTGACGGGGAGTATCAGAGCATCACGTGGCGTTATCTCCTGGACGCCCTGAAGGCCCACTACCGTGGACGCGGCGTGTACGCCGCCGGCGACCTGTTCGTTTACCTGGAGGAGGGCAACCCCAAGAACTGCATCGCACCGGACCTCTTCGTCGTGCTCGGGGCGAGCGACCACAAGCGCGACACGTACAAGGTCTGGGAGGAGCCCGGCGGGATGCCGGATTTCGTGCTCGAGATCGTCTCCCCGAGTACCTGGCGGAGGGACCTCGGGGCGAAACGCGCCCGTTACGCTGCGCTCGGTGTGGGCGAGTATTGGTTACACGACCCCCACGGCCGCTACCTGCAACCCGCGCTCGCCGGATACCGGCTGGTCGACGGGTCCTACGTCCCGCTTCCGTCACAAGGCAGGGCGCGCGGGCTGTCGATCAGGAGCGACGTGCTGGCACTGGACGTGCTTCTCGAAGGCGAGCGGCTGCGGTTCTTCGACCCGGTCGGCAAGCGGTTCCTTCCCACCTACGACGAAGCCGAGGCGCGCATCGCGGAACTCGAACGTCTGCTGGACGAGCGAGCCGACTGACGGAGGCCCGACGCCCGATCGTCCGCCATCCGCGAGCGGCCCGGCCGGGGCGCGCTACGTGGGAAGCGGATGCGTCGCCCGGAACTCTTCGGCCACGTCCTCCATGGTGCGGAACGCCACGCCGTCGTGCCGCCGGATGTGGGCGATCAGGCGCTCGAGCATCAGCATGCGGCTGCCCTTGCCGGTCGTCTGCGGATGCATGGTCAATACGTACACCCCCTCGCCGATGCGTCCATGGAGGTAGTCGAACTCGTCCCGCCAGATCTCGAACACCTCCGCGGGCGAGCGCAGCCCGGGCCGCCCGGAGCCCGGCTCGTAGCTGAAGTACGGCGCGTCGTCCATGTTCCAGTCGAACGGCAGGATGACGAGATCCACCTCGCGGCCGAACTCGAACGGCCCGTCCGCGCGGGGCACGTCGCCGAGACGGTGCCAGGTGGGTGCGAAGTCGTGCGGCGCCATGGAGCTGTCGTAGCGGACGCCGTGCTCGAGTAGCAGCCGGGTCCATCGCTCGCCGAGGTTGCCGCCGGGCAGGCGGTGGCCGACGGGCCGACGGCCGCTCACGCGCTCGATGCACTCGATCGAGCGCAGCAGGATGTCCCGCTCCTCGTCGAAGGGACGGCGCGACGAGGGCGCTTCGTGGCAGTAGCCGTGATAGCCGACCTCGTGGCCCGCGTCCACGATCTCGCGGCAGACCTCGGGGAAGGTGTCGATGGTGTGGCCCGGGACGAACCAGGTGCTCGGAATGCCCTCGTCCGAGAGTAGCCGCAGCATCCGCCCGGCGCCGACGCGCGCGCCGAACTCGCCCCTTGAGATCAGGTTGGGCGAGCGGGACCCGCGTGGGCCGACCCAGATCGAAATCGCGTCGAAGTCGAACGACAGGCAGACACTGATCTTCGGTTGCATGGGCCTTCCCGGACGGTGTGCCGCGCGCCGGCTACAGGTCGTGCAGCACTTCCTCGTTGTGTTCCCCGAGGCGCGGCGCCCGGCGGGAGATGCGCCAGGGGCTGCCCGTCATGCGGTAGGGGGCGCCAGGGTAGATGACGGTTCGGCCGAGTTCATCGTGCGACACCGGGACCTGGATGCCGCGCGCCTTGAAATGTTCGTCCTCGAAGGCTTCCTCCGGCGCGTTCACGGCGCCGGCCGCGAGCCCGGCGCGCTGGCAGCCGACGAAGAAATCCTGCGCCGGCAGCCGGGACGCGATCAGCTTCATGGCCTCGCGCCCCGCGCCGAAGATCGCCGTGACCGCATCGTCGCGCCCGATGCGGGAGAGGTCGAACGGTCCGTCCCACTCGGCGCCCATCTGGAGGAAAACGGCTTCCGGCAGCGCCTCCTCCAACTCGAGTTCCCGCAGCCATTGCAGCAGCCGGCCGAACTCGGCGGGTGTTCGCGGGGGCACGCCGGTGTTTGCGTGGCGTCCGTCCGCGCAGCGTTCCTGCGTTTCCGAGGAGGGGTTGACCGCGGCGTGGCGCCCGGTCTGCCGTTGTACGGTCTCGCCCGCGACCAGCCAGGAGTAGCTCCCCGCCTCCGTGGTGACGTTGCACGCAGCGTGCATGCTGACGTCGATGAACTGGCCCTCGCCGGAGACGTTCCGGTACAGCAGCGCCGTGAGCAGGGACAGCACCGCGAAGTGCGACGCCGTGTGGTAGCCCTGCTGGGGGCCGCGCACGGGCGGGAGGGAGTGATCGTCGTAGCCACAGTTCCATACCGGGCCGCCGGCGGCCATCACCGTGAGGTCGGTGAACGGACGGTCGCTCTTCCCATCGTTGCGGCCGTACGGGGTGACGGCCGCGTGCAGGAGATCGGGCCGTACCGTGGTGAGATCGCCGTAGTCGAGCCCGAGGGCGGCGAGCCGCCGTCGCGGTTCGGCCTCGAGCAGGATGTCGGCGGTCGCGATCAGGGCGCGGAAACGCTCGCGGTCCCGGGGATCGTCGAGATCCAGTGTCACGCCCCGCTTGCTCGTGTGGTAGTGCCACCAGTACAGGCTGCGGTCTTCGCCCGGCGTGTCGTCCAGGTAGGGCGCGTAGTGACGGGCCGGGTCGCCGGCGGGGGGCTCGACGAGGATCACGTCGGCTCCCATGTCGGCCAGCAGCTTGCCAGCCAGCGCGATGGACTCGTGGGCCAGTTCGACGACGCGCACTCCGGTCAGCGCGCTCATATCGCCCCCTCTTCCCGCAGTTGTGCGAGGTCGTCGGCCGTGAGGCCCAGAACCCGCGTCAACACGTCCTCGCCGTGCTCGCCAAGACACGGAGCGCCCCGCTCGATGCGCCAGTCCGTCTTCGAGAAGTGCACCGGCTGGCCGTCCACGCGCACGTCCCCCATCTCGCGATGGCGAGCGGTGGGCCAGAGGCCGAAGTCCCCGGTACTCGAATCGAGATCGATGCGCTCCTCCGGCTTCTGGACGGGCGCCACGGGTACTCCGGCGTCTACCAGCAGGGCCTCGGTTTCGTACTTCGTCCGTTCTCGTGTCCAGTCGCCCAGGTGGGCGTCGAGGGCGTCCTGGTCGGCCAGGCGGCCCGGCAGGTCGGCGAAGCGGGGATCGTTGCACCAGTCTGCCCCGATGACGCCCGCAAGCGTTTCCCAGTCGACTTGATCCCGGCACGCGACGGCAACCCAGTCGTCGTCCCCCCGGCTGGGATAGATGCCGTGCGGCGCCATCGCCGGCCAGGCGTTCCGATTGCTGTCGGGCGATCCCTCCCGGCGCAACGGCCGGCCGTTGACCGTCCAGTCGAGCAACGCGGGACCGTTGAGCGTCACCGCCGCGTCCGCGCATGCAAGATCGACCCACTGGCCCTCGCCGGTGCGCTGGCGGTGCACGAGCGCCAGCAGGATCGCGATGGCCATGTAGTACGCACCGGTGTGGTCCATGTACGAATAGCCCCACCCGGCGGGCTCGAGGCCCGGGTGTCCGTTGGAGAACGTGAGGCCCGAGACCGCCTGGGCGATCGGTCCCCAGCTCTTGAAGTCGCTGTACGGACCCTCGTGACCGAATCCGCAGTTGGAGACGTAGATGATGTCCGGCTTGATCTCCTTCAGGCGTTCGTAGCCGAAACCCCAGCGTTCGAGGACCCCCTTCGCGAAGTTCTCGCTCACGACATCGGAAACCTCGATCAACCGCGTGAGGAGTTCCTTGCCGCGCTCCGTTCGCAGGTTCAGCGTGATCCCCCGCTTGTCCGTGTTGTGGTTGTTGAACCCCCCGCCCATCTCGATCCCGCGGCGCTCGTCCACGAACGGCGGCAGCCCCCGCAGGATGTCCCAGCGGCCCTGGCGCACCGGGTCCTCGATACGGATGACCTCCGCGCCGAACGAGGCGAGCCATTTCGTGGCGCCAGCGCCGGCGAGCTGGCCGGTGAAATCGCAGATGCGGAAAGAGGACAGGGCGTCGGGCATGGAACCTCCTTGGCGTCAAGGACCGAGAGTCAAGTGTGCACGGGGCGGGCAACCCGTGCCGCTACCAGATTTCGCCCATCCTCAACCGAAACCCGGGCAGTACCGGATCGCCGGATACGGCTGCGGGCTCGTCCAACTGCTCGACCTCCGCTCCGGGCCGGTAC
>VXNE01000127.1:5643-9975 GCA_009840715.1 Gammaproteobacteria bacterium | reverse complement strand
CTGCAGGGGTACGCGCTCTCACCGGAGGAACTGCGCGAACTGACCGCCTTCACGGACGACAGGTTCCGCAAGGCCGGAGTGCCTTTCGCCAACGTCCACGCCGCTGTCGTCCTCGCGGCGGCCGGCGACCTGGACGCGCTCGGGGACCTCCTCGACGAGGTCGACAACGCCGTGGCCGGCGGCCGCCAGCCCTGCGGAGACGTCGGCGCGCGGTTGTGCCGGGCCGTCCGGGCGTTTGCCGACGGGGACCACGAAGCGGCGGCCGACCTGCTGTCTGCCGCGGTCCCCGAAACCGCGCGTCTCGGCGGCAGCCACGCCCAGCGGGACCTGTTCCTGGACACCCTCATCGCCGCCCGTCTGCGTTGCGGCGCGCACGGGCAGGCTATCGAGGCCCTGCAGGCGCGCCTCGCGCGGCGGACGCCACACCTCGACGCGGCCTGGATGGGTCGGCTCGACAAGGCAGGAGGACCACCATGATCCGCATGACATTTCCATTGCTGGTGACCGCGGCCCTCGTAACGGGCTGTGGCCAGCCAACCGAAACGACGGTTCGCCCACCGGAGACGGCCTTCAGCGCCGAGACGCTCTTGCTCGCGCTCGAGACCGCGCAACCCGGCGACGTCATCACCGTCCCCGAGGGCCGGTTCGACTTCCGCCGCGGGCTGACCCTCATCGCCGACGGCGTGACGATCCGCGGCGCCGGCATGGACGCTTCCGTGCTGCGCTTCGCGGAGCAGGTCGCGGGGGCCGAGGGGCTGCTCGTGACGGGGAGCGACTTCACGATCGAGGATCTCGCGATCGAAGACACCGCCGGGGACGCCCTCAAGATCAACGGCGGTCGCAACATCGTCGTACGGCGCGTGCGCACCGAGTGGACGAACGGTCCGGACACGGCGAACGGCGCCTACGGAATCTACCCGGTCCAGACGGAGAACACGCTGGTCGAGGAGTCCGTGGCCATCGGGGCGTCCGACGCGGGCATCTACGTGGGGCAGTCGCGCAACGTCATCGTGCGCAACAGCCGCGCCGAGTGGAACGTCGCGGGGATCGAGATCGAAAACACCGTGGGCGCGGACGTCCATGGCAACGTCACGACCCGGAACACCGGCGGCATCCTGGTCTTCAACATGCCCGACCTGCCGCAGGCGGGGCACAGCACGCGGGTGTTCGACAACGACGTGCTCGACAACAGCACGCCGAACTTCGGCGCCCCCGGCTCGGCCGTCGCTTCCGTCCCCGCGGGGTCCGGCATCATCGTGAGCGCGAACGACCGGGTCGAGGTGTTCGACAACCGCATCGCCGGACACCGCACGGGCAACGTCCTCATCAGCAGCTACTTCAGCGCGGGTTACTCCCGGGAGCGGGAGATGCAGCCGACGTTCGACCCCTACCCCGAGACCATCTTCCTGTATGGCAACACGTTCGGACGAGGCGGCCAGGCCCCCGACCGCGCCGAACTCGACGCCGTCCGAACGGCGCTCTACGGCGAGACCGGACGCCTGCCGGACGTCGTCTGGGACGGCTTCCGCAACCCGGAGAAGACGGGGAGCGAGTTCGCCATCTGCGTAAGCGACGGCCACGCCGAGGTTCTCGATCTGGACGCCGACGGCGACTACGCGGCTCCCGGTGTCGACGGGGCGGCCCACGACTGCGAACACGAGAAGCTGCCGCCGGTCCGCCTGGTGAGCCTGTAGCCCCGCTGATATCCATGGCCAACCGGCCAGTGCTCGCACGACTCGCCGTCGGCGCGGTCGCCGCCATACTGGCAGCCTGCGCGCCGCCGGAAGTCCGCTTCCATGCCTCCGGTCACTATCCCGAGCGTCTCTCCGACTGGGGTGTGCTGCTGGCGCGCCGCGGCGGCCTGGTCCTCGGCCGCGACGTCACGCCCTACGACGTGAACACGCCCCTCTTCATGGACCACGCACTGAAGCTGCGCACCGTCTGGATGCCGCCCGGCACCGCCGCGGAGTTGGTCAACCACGCGCGGTACGACATGCCTGTGGGCACCGTGCTTTCGAAGACGTTCTTCTACCCGACGGAAGACGGCATCGCACAAGCCATGCCAGCCTGGGACGGCGATGTCGCCGGGATGGATCTGGACAGCGCCCGGCTCGTGGAGACACGGCTGCTCGTGCGCCAGTCTTCCGGCTGGGATGCCCTGCCCTACGTCTGGCGGGGCGACGACGCCTACCTCTCCCTCGGCGGGGCGATCGAACGTTTCCACCTCGTCGTCGACGGCGCTACAGCGGGGTTGGACTACGTGGTCCCGACCCGCAACGAGTGCGCCTCCTGCCACGCCACGAAGGCCTCACGCGAACTCCTGCCACTCGGCATCGTGACCCGCCAACTGAATCGCGGGTATCACGGTAGCGGCGACAATCAGCTCGACGCGTGGCGTCATCGAGGGCTGCTCAACGGGCTCCCCGGACCAGACGAATGGCCCCGCAACGCCGACTGGCACGGGGGCGATTCCGCCACGGAGCATCTCGCGCGCTCCTATCTCGACGCCAACTGCGGCCATTGCCACAATCCCGAGAGCGTGGTCGACACCACCGGCCTCTGGCTCGACTACGCGACCCATCCGATGCGGCGCATGGGGGCCTGCAAGCCGCCGATCGCCGCGGGCCGGGGCACCGGAGGCCGACGTTACTCCATCGTGCCCGGGCAGCCCGAAGCGTCGATCCTGACCTTCCGCATGGCGGCGACGCACCCGTCCGAGCGTATGCCGGAACTCGGGCGGACGCTGGTCGATCGACGGGCCGTGGCCATCGTGGAACGCTGGATCGCGTCCCTCCCCGGAACGTGTGGTTGACCCCGAAGGGGCCGCTGGACCAAAGCGCCGAAATCCGCGACGATTCCGAACGTCGCGGACCGGCCGCGCTTCTGGCGGTTCCGCCTCGACACCGGAGGTCACCGCATGAAACGCGCTTTCCCAGCCTGGGCAGCCTGTCTGCTCGCCGCCGCCACCGTCGCCGCCCACGCCGAGGAGGCCTGTGAGCCCTCCCGCTGGGGCGCGGACGACGAGATCGGCAACGCCAACCTCATCACGCCGGAGTCGGTCCTGGCGGCCGCGAGCCTCGTCAAGACCGGCAAGACCTACAGCCTCGGCATTGTCATCGACGACACCACCCCGGCCTTCGCGCCGCGCGGACTCATGCTGCAGGTCGTGCAGCCCAACCAGCAGGAGGGACGCGCGGGGTTCCCGAACATGACCTACAACGACGACGTGTTCCAGGGTTGGTTCGGCATCGGTCCGCAGATCGACGGCCTGGGTCACCTCGGCGCGTCCGGCGGCATGTACTACAACTGCAACGACGCCAAGGATTTCGCCTTCCTGACCGGCCTCACGAAGCTCGGCGTCGAGAAGATCCCGCCCATCGTCGCGCGCGGTGTCCTGCTCGACATGGCCGGCTACTTCGGGGTGGAACACATGGAGTCCGGCCAGTTCTTCACCGTCGAGGACGTGCAGGCTGTCGAGGAAAAGCAAGGCACGCCCGTGCGCAAGGGCGATGTCGTGCTCTTCCACACCGGCTGGACGGACGCCAAGCTCAGGGCGGAACCCGACGTCTGGGTCGCGACCGAGCCCGGCCAGAGCGAGGAGGTGGCCCGGTACATGGCCTCGAAAGAGGTGGTCGCGGTCGGCGCAGACACGTGGGGCCTCGACGTGGTCCCGCCTCCAGACCCGAACCGGCCCTTCCAGGGACACGTGATCCTGCTGAAGGAGAACGGCATCTACATCCTGGAGACGATGAACACGGGACCGCTGGTGCGTGACCGCGCCTTCGAGTTCCTGTTCGTGCTCGGACAGGCGAAGGTGCGCGGGGCGGTGCAGATGATCATCAACCCGATCGCGATTCGCTGACCACGGGAGACGCGATGGCCGACATCGCGCACCGCCCTTGGGGTTTCTGGCTCCTGGCTCTGCTCTGGCTGCCGGCGGGGCTTGTCGCACAGGCGGCCTTCCGATTCGGCGGGTGGGTCGAACCCATGATGTTGCCCGCACTGCTGGCGGCGGCCGGTTCCCTGGTCGTGGTAGCCCCCTGCGGCCTGCCACTCGCGCTCGCCTGTCGGCGGCTACGGCGGCTCGGCTATCCGCGCGCCGCCTGGGGCTGGGGCATCGGGATCGGCGCCGTCACGGTCCTGGCGACGCTGGTGGCGGGCCTCCTCGGACCCATCGCGATCATCGTCTACGCGGTCGTCCTGAGCCTGCCCGTCTGGATCGCCGCGCTGGTACTGGCCAGGCGGCGGCAGCGGGGTGCAGGCGGAACGCCCGTTTGGCCGGGGGTGTACCCCCCCCCGGGGGGGTAGGTGAAGATTTATGGACGGGGGGGG